>CAZHOC010001256.1:0-2369 GCA_964534295.1 uncultured Bacteroidia bacterium
CTAGAAAGAGCCCTGGAACACCTACTACAAAAAACCTCCGTCCAACAAGCGTATACCCGAGCAACAGGCTGCGGTATTAAATGGGCTCAATAAAAGGAAGGCTTGTAAAAGACAATGGCTCCACCCGGGGAAGGTTGGAGCACATTGAGTTTGGGGTATTAGGTAGGTTAATAAGAAGACTACACATGGCGTATTGCCACTTTCATCTTGATATAAATTTATAGAAAAAAACCAGCTATCACAAGCCATCCAAACTCAGATATGTGCATTCTCCACCGCTTTTTGAAGCTTATGGATGGAATTCTTCATGAAAATGGGCATTTCTTACGTAATAGAATGCTTCCAAGCATAAACTATTTACTATGCAAAAGATTTAAAAATAACCCAAAGAAGCAGTAGACACGCAAAAATAGATGCAATAACATATAAAAATGCAGCCACAAACTGCTGATTTTCCAACAGGCGAAAGGTTTCTACACTAAAGGTAGAAAAGGTGGAAAAGCCCCCGCAAAAACCTAACAATACCATAAGTTGTAAGGACTCAGAATAGGACTCTTTTTTGCTAAACCAGATAAAGGCTAACGCAAAAAACACACATGCCAATAAATTGGCAGTAAAGGTCCCCCAAGGAAAACTATCATTCGCTGGATTGAGCCAACGAGAAATACCTACACGAGCTACGCTACCTAATCCCCCGCCGATAAAAATTGCCAACCACTCACTCATCATATCTTGCTTTGCCTGATATCCAAGCGTTAAATCCCGAGCTCATCAAAGAGACATCATTTTGCACTTTCAGATTATGCTGCAGGTAACGCCCTTCTTCGTCAAAAAAGACCTCGATATCAACATCGAGGCTATAAAGCCAATTATCCTTATCAAAGGTACTTTGCCAATACAGTAGTTTCCCGCTGCTCTCGTCCATAATATAAATCTGGCTTTTTAGATCACTTTGACTGGCCGATGAGCTTTTTATCTGTACCAGAACGCTATCTCCTTTTGATTCAATATCATAATAGGCTTGCATGCTAGGAGCATCGTGAAAAGCTTTAGTCGCCCACTCCAGTTCTGAGATTAGCATACATTGGATAGAGTCTCCACCACTTTCCGTCTCTCCTACTCTGATTTGCGGGGTGCTTAGCCAGAGAGAATCTTCTTTCGTTACAGGATTGGCATTGAGATTAGAAATCTCTTTTTCAAAGCGGACCATTTCAGTCTGGCAAGAAGCCTCTATTTGTGCAAGCAGTTTCTGCTCTAAGGCTGAGCGTTCGCGAGTAGCGCTCTCCTCCCCCCCACAAGAAACCAAAGTGGTAAAAAGAATGAGCAGGCCCATGAGTGGACCTGCTACTTTGATAAATTTATATCGTATATAGTATTGCATATTGGCGGCTCCTTTGAATGACAAAGGTACAACTTATTTACGCACCAATAGGCTATCACCTGTCATCTCCGAAGGTACATCCAAGCCCATGATATCCAAAATTGTGGGGGCAAGATCACCTAGCTTACCTACTTGCTCAGTAAGGGCGAGATTTTCATCCTTAGAAACTAAGAACAGAGGAACCAAGGCAGTGGTATGCGCCGTGTGCAGACTGCCATCAGCATTACGCATTTTATCGGCATTGCCGTGGTCAGCAGTAATCAGTACGGTGTAGCCGTTGTCAATAGCAACTTCGGTTACCTCTTTAGTACAACCATCTACTACTTCACAAGCTTTGACCGCTGCCTCAAACACACCTGTATGGCCTACCATATCCGGATTGGCAAAGTTAAGGCAAACAAAGTCAACCTCTCTCTTTTTCAATTCGGCTGAGATCTTATCACGAATCTCATAGGCACTCATCTCTGGCTTCAAATCGTAGGTAGCCACTTTGGGAGAAGCGCATAGTAAGTATTCTTCACCGGCCATTTTCTCCTCACGACCTCCATTAAAGAAGAAGGTAACATGTGGATACTTTTCGGTTTCGGCTATGCGAATCTGCTTTTTACCATTATTGGAGAGGTACTCCCCTAGCCCATTGACAATCTTGTCTTTGTCATAAAGAACATGTACCCCTTTAAAGGACTCATCATAACGAGTAAGGGTAGCATAATGAAGATCGAGGGTCTTCATACCTTCTTCAGGCATATCTGCTTGAGTCAATACATGGGTCAACTCTCTACCTCGATCAGTACGGAAGTTGTAAAAGAGAACCGCATCTCCTGCTTGAATTTTGGCAACAGGCGCCCCTCCTTCTGTGATGACACAGGGCTCAACAAACTCGTCTGTCTGACCTTGATCATAAGCGTTCTGCACGGCAGCAGCTGCAGACTCAAAAGCTGCACCTTCTCCTTTGACTAATAGATCGTAAGCTTTGCGCACTCGCTCC
>CAZHOC010001257.1:0-2367 GCA_964534295.1 uncultured Bacteroidia bacterium
CCTATCCCTTTGGCATGGTCGATCGTATGCTCTTCAACGCTGGCGACGCCAATCAATGGACCAATTATGTAGAAACTCGTCTGCAAGAGCCCGCGGAAGCTGGCTTGCGCATTTTCAACTGCTACGACGACGAAAAATCAGAGCTCACCACGGTAATCGATGTCAAGTATCTCGTGGATGCTGGTACTAAAGAGTATGTTACCGTCTACCTCGTAGAAGACAAAGTCAAAGACTGGCAAAAAGATTATCGCCTCTCGCCTTCTGATATTCCGGATTACACCCACCACAATGTACTCCGCGCTGCCATCAACGGTACTTGGGGGCAGCCTCTGACTACCGAGGCCGTCAATAAGGATGACACCTTCCAGGTGAGCTACAGCTTCACCATCCCAGAAGGCATAGAAGTAGCCAATTGCAAGGTGATTGCCTTTGTGCATGACTTTGATACCCGTAGCGTTCGTCAGGCGGAAGAGGCTGCGGTCATCCAGTAGCTTTAGTATTTTAATTACCGCTGCGCGGAACGCTTATCCCTCGCCAATCGGTAAAAAGACATATAATAATTGATTTATAGCGGTGCAGATTTTGCACCGCTATTTTTTTGTCCCCCATGCCAGTCCCCAAAAATCTATAAATTATAATACCCCAAATACGAACACTCCACCATCATGAAAAGGAATTGGATTCTGATACTACTATCAATTTTTATCCTTAGCGCTTGTAGCCCTACAAGCAAAGTAGCAGAAGAGCAAGCAAGTGCTGGAGTCATCAAAGTAGATAATAGCCAGCTCTCCTATGTCATCGAAGGGGAAGGGCAGGCCTGTCTGGTAATTGGTTCTTCTATTTATTATCCGCGCACCTTCTCCGAAGATTTGAAAAAGCATCTCAAGATGTATTTCGTAGATCTCAAGTGGTTTGCCCAAGGCTACGAGTCCGAAGATTTAGATAGTGTCAACATAGCCTCTATTGTTGGAGATGTAGAGCAGATCAGAAAAGCCCTTAGGCTCGAAAACCCTTTAATTTTAGGCCACAGCATTCACGGCACCATTGCTACTGAATACGTCAAAAAGCATGGCGACAAAGTCTCTGGCTTAATCGTGATTGGCTCCCCAGCCGAATGGGGCAATCCGACTTACGAGGAGAAGGCCGCAGCTCTTTGGGAAACTGCCTCGGCAAGAAGAAAAGAAATTCAGGAAGAGAATTGGGGCAAAGTCAATGAAATCGACCGTCTGACTGGACAAGAAGAGGCCTCCGCCCGATACAACAATATGTCTCCGCAATATTGGTTCAATCCTGAATATGACGCTAGCTGGCTTTGGGCAGACATGACGGTCCATTCAGAAGTTACCCAGCATCTCTTTACCAAGGTCTTTCTTGATTACAATATGTTTGCTCCAACAGAGCCGATAAAGGTTCCTATGTTTCTAGTCCTGGGCAAATATGATTATGTGATTCCCTATACCCTTTGGCAATCAGAATATGAGAGCATCCCCGATTTCACTAAACTTATATTTGAACAAAGCGGGCATACTCCCCAATTAGAACAAGCCGACTTATTTGACGCAGAACTGCTCAAATGGATGGCTAAGAAAATAGAATAATCCTTATGAAGCCTAGTTGAGGTTCAAGTTTTTATTTACTGCTGCGCAGAACGATTATCCCTTTTCTTACTTTTCCGCCTCTAGAGTTAAGCGTTCTGCGCAGCAGTAAAAGAAAAATGCCCAATCCCGAAATAGCCTCCTAGTTCGAAATTGGACATTTATTATTCAACATTTATCCTTCCCCTACTCTACGTATTGTAGACGCTCGCTAAAGGTCTCCAAGCCGTCCGTCAGCTGCAGGATATATTCTCCCGGACCAAAGTTACCGAGATCTAGTTGTTGGCGATAAGGCTCGTCTGTTAACCGTAGGGAACCGGAGACCAATTGAGTGCCTTCAGCATCGAGTAGACGAAGCTTGAGATACATAGGGCGAGGGCTTTGCATAGATACATCCACTATCCCTGCTTCCGGAGGGCTGATCCGCAAGCTGCCTTCATCATTGAGCTCTGCCAGACTGGAAGAGTTAATAATCGATATGGGCCTTTGGATGCTTTCTTCACAGATCCCATTACCCACCGTAAGGCTGATAGTATAATTCCCAACAGAATTGTAAATATGAACTGGATCACGGTCTTGAGACTCACTCCCTTCACCAAAGGACCATCGCCATTGCTCAGCTCCATCGGTCATATCAGTAAACTTGACTACCCCAGTATTGGTAGCGAGATCTATTTTATCTGGCACCAAAGAAAACTCTGGCCTTAAACTGCTAAGGCCAACGGTAATAGAAGCCGTATCTAAGCAACCCACTTGATTTACCCCAATGACC
>CAZHOC010001258.1:0-2367 GCA_964534295.1 uncultured Bacteroidia bacterium
CCTTTCAATACAATCCAGAAAGGGGCATGGCCTTTCAAACTTCAAGGTCTTCGGATTGTATTGAAAGGCCATGCCCCTTTCTGGATTGATACCCATACTTTTGAATGCAGCCCCTAAACTTGATCCGGCTTTAAAAGCATCCATTTGAGAGCGATCAGCCATCTGAATATCTCCGCTAGTCTTAAGGAAGATGATGTGGATCACCTTATTAGAGAAATCCGGCATTTGAATATCATAGCCTTTGATGTCAGTAAGGGCAAGTGATTTAGTGGCTTGTCTGACTGAAGGCCCTACATCTTTCAGGGCTTTCAACTGATTAATAGCAGCTTTTTGGGCTTTTTCAGAAAGCTTTAGTTCCGTGAGATTGGTAGCATCGCCCTTACGCTGGGCCGAGACCGGGAGGATGCCGATCATCAGAAATAATGCTGAGAATGCGAGAATGGCTTTAGAGAGTTTCATGATTCTTTTTTTGTTAGGATTCATCCCTTGGTCGTTTGAGTGCCGGAAAATGTAACTAGACCGCTCTTTTTTCCTTTCGACGGAGGCCGAAAGGCCGAGGAGAAATCTCCTTTCGCGTAAATTGTAATTACATCATGAAATCAAGTCCCGATTCTAATCGGGAGTCGTTACGCTGCGCGGAACTCGCTCGAAAGGAAAAAGGGGGCAGGTGGCGACAAGGCACTGCCTTGTCGCGTGCTAGAGATAAGCGTTCTGCGAAGCAGTAAAAACCAAAAAGATAGCAACCCATTGCCCCATAAATCCGCAGTAGAAAAAAACTCTTTGGCGGCGAATTAGTCTGTTTGTTATCTGCTACCTGCAAGTGTAGCTTTTGACACAAATCAATCCCCCAAAACAATAATCGTCTTTGAAACCCAGCATTAGCATACTCGGATTAGGTTGGCTGGGAGCCCCCCTTGCGCAAGCGCTCGTCCAACAAGAATACAAAGTATTGGGCTCTACAAGATCTGCCTCTAGGACGAGTGAAGGCATCAGTCATTTTATGGTGGACATCAGCGATCCCGAGCAGGAATATCAAGCATTTCTTGCCTCAGAAACGCTCATCATTGCCATTCCTTCCAAAGATTTCGAGGGCTTCAAGCGCCTAATCAAGCAAATTGAAAGCTCCGAGATCAAGTATGTATTGTTGATCAGTTCGACTTCGGTCTATCCTATGGTCAATGGGATCGTCACCGAAGCAAGTAAAACCCTTAAATCTGTTCGGACGGAAATAGAGCAGTTGTTTGTCTCAAATTCTCAATTTTCGACTACTGTATTGAGATTTGCTGGACTTTATGGCTATGATCGCCAGCCAGGTAATTTTTTCAAGCCAGGCAAAGTCATCAATTATCCCGAAGGCTATGTCAATATGATTCATCGCGATGATTGCATCGGGGTCATTCAGGCAATTTTGCAGCAAAAGCTTTGGGGTGAGATTTTAAATGCTTGTGCGGACGACCATCCGACTAGGCGAACCTATTACACCTGGGCCGCCGCGCAAGTGGGCAGGACAGACCTGAGCTTTAATGAAGAGGGAGAAACGCTTTATAAGCTCGTCTCTAGCCAGAAGTTGCGGGATTCATTGGGCTATGAGTTTCAGCATGGCAAGTTGATGACAGAGTAGGTTCACCGCTGCGCGGAACGCTTAATCGAATTGTTGAATTAAGGGAGAGTGGATTTGTTGAAGGAGAAGACAGCTAGCTTTTAGGATGTATTCAACAAATCAAAATCACCCTTAATTTCATTTCGATGGAGTCCGATAGGGCGACGAGAAATCTCCTTTCCAGCAAATTGTAATTACGTCTTGAAATCAAGTCCCGATTCTAATCGGGAGTCGGTCCGCTGCGCGGCCCTCTGTCGAAATATAAAACGCTAGCTGCGCGCATGCATGCCGCACCTCAAAGACAAGCGTTCTGCGCAGCAGCTACAAAATCAAGAAGGTGTCTACACAATCATTCACTCGAATAATATTTCCAAAAGCATACTTCCCTTTATCAAATTGATAATCCCCCACATCAAAAAACCGCTCTCAACACCTCTAATGCCCTCTTTTCGCCTCTGGTATGAGCTTTGAGGTTTAAAAGCAAATCAAACATATAAACGTTCTTAACCCTATGCTATCCAAATTTGCTTATGTATTACTTGCTTGTTTTTCAGTCCTGCTAGTAGCCTGCGATGGCGTGCAAATCGATCCCAATGGGATGGGCTTACAGGTCCAATTAGATTCGACCTTCAATGGTGGACCCGCTGATCTTAGCTTTTCAGACGGTTATATTCGCATCAGTGAAATCGAATTTGAAGGAGAAAAGGTAGATGGCTCCGAAATCGAATATGAGGTGGAACAACTTACTACCATCGACCTTGCCACTG
>CAZHOC010001259.1:0-2362 GCA_964534295.1 uncultured Bacteroidia bacterium
GATGAGGCCATAGTTGAGGGTGACGGCCAGCGTATCATCTAAATCTACGGTACCAGAGCCATCGGTATCGGTATGAGCGTAATTAGAGCCGTTAGGAAGGCTGTTGCTCCAGCTATTGACGGCTTCGGCTTGCCAATTGATACTAGCGTTCGGCCGGGCCGGACCGCTACTCCCAAAAGCCTGCCCCAGGGCGAGATAATCCATATTGTTGGCCACAAGATCGTCATTGGCATCGCCTGGCCAGACGGAATCTATGGGAATGGTCGTGGTATAGCTAAACTGGGCAATCCCGCTCCTATTGCTAATCCACAGCTCGTCTCCGCTAGGCATAAATGTCAGATAGGAAGCCGTGTCTGCATAAAAACCCATTGAGTCTAAATCATAGGAGGGATAGCTTTGACCGTCAAAATGCATCAATCGATTATCGGTCGTGATGGCCCAAAACTGCCCTGCAGTGTCTAGCGCGATACGCCCAATCCTAACACTTGTCCAAGGGGAGTTGGTATTGTCATAAGTAGTGATGGTCCCATTATCTAGCTTATTGAGTGAGTTGCGAGAGGCAAACCACATCGCGCCCTGATTACTACTGAGGATACCTGCATACCATGTCGAAGTACTTGTATGCATCAAATTCCAACTAGTGCCATCGTAGGTGTAAATCTCCCCATTGTCGCACCATATCCAGATCGCACCATTGGCATCAGCTGCTACATGATTGATAGGGGAGGTGGTAGGAAAATTACCGTTGGCATTGGAGTAAGGCGTCCAGTTAAAACCATCATACTCAACGATACCATCTGTAAAACTTACCCAAAGATGGCCATTGCCATCTAGTGCCATCTCTCCGAGCGCATTGGCCGAAGTTGGCAAACTGAGATATACATATTGACCCCCGTTGTACATGATGATTTGGTTACCCACAGCGGTTGGAACGGTAATCCAAACCGTACCATTTAGGTCTACAATTAAATCATAGATTTCAACCCCCAGATAGGGTAGGCTATTCCAACTACTGCCATCGAAATA
The DNA here is from genome assembly GCA_964534295.1 of uncultured Bacteroidia bacterium. Lineage (GTDB taxonomy): Bacteria > Bacteroidota > Bacteroidia > J057 > J057 > JBCAWW01. The sequence goes on from CAZHOC010001259.1 coordinate 1,027, forward strand.
ACTGATTTCTCCATTTTCAGCGCCTTGGTACCAAAGATTACCATCGTTTTCTGCGCTTAGGTATGCTCTTGTGCTTTCATAATTAGGGCCTGCTGCCAAAGGCAAGGAATTGTAAGTATTCAACCCATTAAAGCTTACTATTTCCGCTTTGTGCCAGTGGCCATTGCCGCAGTAGATCACATTGTTGTTGGGATTGGCAGCGACTGACCTGATAGAGTTGATGGGAATATTAGAATTGAGATAAGAGTAAGCGGTAGAGGTCCCAGTACCTGGATCAAATTTAGCCAAACTCCCTCCCATGGCCATCCATAAGATTCCGTTTTGGCCCTCGGCCAGCTGATGAATATTGCCAAAGGTCAAACCCCCGCTAGGATAGGTATAAGTATTCCATGAGCCGTCGTAGCGGATCAAACCGTTGTTGTAAAGGCTATACAACCATTTGGTGTCATTGCTGCTAATCTTGAGATTGAGCACCGAACCGTTTACCACACTGCTACCAGGGATATAATTCCAAGTCGAGCCATCAAAGTGAGCCAATTCTGCCTGCGAATTTGCATCTATCCCGCCGAGCCAAAGCTCATCAGCGGAATCATAGTCCAAAGATCTTGCGTTGAAATTTGCTACCGCCGCAAACTGGCTAAGGTCTATGGTAGTCCAATTGGTCCCATCAAATTGGCTGAGCATACCGCCGTTATGCAGGACTGATAGTGCGCCAGCAGAATTGACCGCTATATCTAATATATAACCCGCAGCCAAAGCACCACTTTGATTGGTATAAGAGTTAAATACACTGCCATCCCAATTGCCCAGAGCAAATGGCTGTCCATTTGCCAGCTCTGATCCTACGATCCAAAGCTCTCCATTAGGCCCGATTTCTGGTTCTGTAGTTGTACTCATGGTCCATTGCGTAGGCCAAGCTGCATTGATAGGAGTGATGTAGGATCCATTGGTGCCATCATAATGCGCCAGTCCACCTCTACTGGTATACCAAAGGTCGCCGCTATCATTGAGTTGCATTCTGTAGGCATGAGTGGAAGGAAGGCTGCCCGACATAGTCGTGTGCGCACAATGATCAGCTAGACAAATATCGATAGTAGATGGATCCATATCATAGCAAACGGCTGCGCTGGAGCAAGTTTGCTGATCAACGATAGTAACACTGCCTCCCTGGTAGATTCTCTCCAATTGCTGGGCTGAGAGGGTGAAAATCGATCCGATTAGAAGTATTGTGCTAAGTAGGCGGGTCATGAGAAACGGCTTTTGAGTTATTTTCCTCAATTTGTGGGACTTTAGCCAAAAGGAACGAATAAACGAATTCATCACTCTTTACCCTGAA
>CAZHOC010001260.1:0-2361 GCA_964534295.1 uncultured Bacteroidia bacterium
ACCAAAACCTGATTTTGCTAGACGAAGCACCGGTTTATAATCCAGCTCACCTTTTGGGTTTCTTTTCGGTTTTTAATGGAGACGCAATCAAAAGCACCAAACTCTACAAGGGCAATATGCCGGCGGAGTATGGAGGACGTCTTTCTTCAGTCTTGGATGTGCAAATGAAGGACGGCAACAAAAAAGATTATGAGCTCAGCGGTGGAATCGGACTGATTTCTTCACGATTGACATTTGAAGGGCCCATAGTGGAAGACAAAGGGAGCTTTATGGTTTCTGGGCATAGGACTTATGCCGATGCCTTCTTGGCTTTGTCTTCGGACACCAACCTGCAAAACACCCAGCTTTACTTTTATGACCTCAATATGAAGGCCAATTATCGACTGAGTGAGAAGGATCAAATCTTTGTCTCTGGATACTTTGGTCGTGATAAGTTTGGGCTCCGAGATCAGTTTGGCCTCAATTGGGGTAATGCGACCGGTACAGTACGTTGGAATCACCTTTTCAGTGATAAGCTCTTTCTCAATAGTACGCTGATTTATAGTGATTATGATTACGAGATAAATATTGAAGAAGCAGGAGCAAAGATCACCTCAGGCATACAGGACTGGAATCTGAAAGAAGATTTTAGTTATTATGCCAACCAACGCAATACCCTCAAATTTGGGGCTGATGTGATCTACCACACCTTTGTGCCGGGCGTGATTAGTAGCAGCGAGGATGGCGCCATCAATGATACCGAACTCCAAGAGCGCTACGCCCTGGAGAGTGCTGTCTACATCTCGCACGAATGGAAAGCCACCGAGAGCTTTAATATCAATTACGGTCTGCGTGCCTCCAACTTCACCGTCCTAGGGCCGGGTACAGAATACTCTTATGACAACGAAGGCGCTGCCATCGACTCCGTAACGTATGAGCAGGGCGATATCATCAAAAATTATTTTGGCCTAGAGCCTCGGATCTCGGCTTCCTATGTCGTCAATCCAAAACTATCGATTAAGGCCTCTTATGCCCGTAACCGCCAAAATATCCACCTGCTCACCAACGCTACAGGAGGCTCACCTACGGATTTATGGTTGCCGAGTAGTGCCACTATTCAGCCCGAGATCGCTGATCAATTTTCTTTAGGTTACTTCCAGACTTTTGGCGATAAATATGAAGGCTCTGTGGAGGTGTACTACAAAGACTTACAAAACCAGATCGACTATAAAAATGGAGCCAATATCTTCCTCAATGAAACGGTAGAATCAGAGCTTGTCTTTGGCGACGGCTGGTCCTACGGGGCTGAGTTCCTCTTTCGTAAAAATGTAGGTAAGTTCACGGGCTGGGCTGCCTATACTTGGTCGCGTACCTTCCGTCAGTTTGATGAAATCAACAATGGGGAGGCCTTCCCAGCGCGTCAGGACCGGGTGCATGATATTTCTCTGGTCGGTATGTACGATCCCAATCCACAGTGGAGCTTTTCGGCCACTTGGGTCTACAATTCAGGTGATGCCGTAACCTTTCCCAACGGGAGCTATTCCTACAATGGCCAAATCGTACCCCTTTACGGCGAGCGCAATGCGGATCGTTTACCTGCCTATCATCGCCTAGATCTGAGTGCGACTTGGTATGGCAAGAATCCCAAGTCTTCTTGGAACGTTTCGGTCTACAATGCCTACAATCGCAAGAATGTCTTCAGCCTAGACTTCCGCGAAAGCGAAAGCAATCCCGGTACTACTGAAGCGGTCAAAACCTACCTCTTCGGAGCTGTGCCCTCGATTACCTACAACTTTAACTTCTAAATAGAGGGTTAAGCGTTCCGCGCAGCGGTAAAAATGTAAAGTTTCTTCGACTGCGCTCAGAATGACAAGGGGAGACTTGTCTTGTTGTACCGATAGCTATCGGTAGCCGAAACATCTATAGAGATAAGCGTTCCGTGTCCCGAAAGCTTTCGGGAGTAAAAACCAAAAACTCAAGCAATCAACTCTTCAAGCAATCAAGTATTACAAAAATGAAATCTCTCATATATTCCGTCCTTCTTCTCGCGATCCTTTTGGGTAGCACGGCTTGTGAAGAAGTCATCGAATTGGAAGTCAGTAATGGTGATCCCGTCATGGTCATCGAAGGTAGCATCACCAACCAGGCCCTTGCCCCCGCCCAAGTAAAGCTCAGTATGAGCGGCAGTTATTTTGAACCGGGAGACTATCCCGCTGTGGAGGGGGCAGAGGTGGTTTTGGTCAGCTCCTCCGGAGAACGCTCAACCCTAGTTGAAGAGAGCGCCGGTATCTATAGAGCCGCAAACTTGGTCGGGGAAGTAGGAGAAGCCTACACCCTCGAAATAGAGTCAGAAGGTGAATTGGTCCGTACCCAGTCTGTGCT
>CAZHOC010001261.1:0-2358 GCA_964534295.1 uncultured Bacteroidia bacterium
CAGATTTTTTGAATTATTGACTCAACAATTCAAAAAATCTGCCCTTCAATACATAAATCTTGTTTACCTTTTTTGAGCTCGATCATATCCGTTTGTAATCATCAGAAATAACAAACAAACGGAACAATGAAAATCAAAATCATCGCCCTAATCAGCCTTCTCAGTATCGGCTTATTCAACACAAGTTGTGATCCTGAAGACGTCAAGCCTATCCTAGGTATTAATTGTACCCGAACCCAGTGCCTCGACCTCGAAAAATTTGCCCAAGGCATAGAAAACCGCCTCGACGGCAAGGTCATGAAATACGGCTATCATATTCGCAGTGGCTTTGCAGTACATGAAAAAGCAGTCGGCCTTGCCAAAACGATAGTCGATGGAGGCAATGTCAACTTTACCGTCAACCAAAGATTTAACCCTGCTAGTGTAACTAAAACCATCACCGCAGTCGCGCTTTTGAGAGCCATGGAGCAAAATGATATCGGTATACACCAAAGTATCAGCCCTTATTTGCCCACTTCGTGGAACGCTCATAGCAGTATTAATGGCATCACTTTCGAGCAAGTTTTAGCCCACAAAAGTGGATTCCGTAATAGCGTGGCTGGCTCATATGATCATGCAGGAGTAAAAAATGCGATCGAAGCTGGGGTCAAAGCCGCTGACAAGGTCGAGAAATACCAAAATATCAACTATGCTGTCGCTCGCGTACTTTTAGCTTACATCATTGGATTTAATGATATGCCATTCATAGGCGAAGACGTAGAAGTTTCGCTAGCTTTCCAGAACTATCTCCGCCAAGAAATCTTTGATCCAGTAGGCATCACCTCAGTCAATTTTACGCCTCAATCCGGCGGTGCACTCTTCTACGCTTACCCTGCGGGTATCAAAAAAGGAACTGCTTATGGCGATTGGGTGCTGCGCGAAGGTTCTGCTGGGATTCAACTTTCGATCCGCGAGCTAGAAGAGTTTTTGATGCGCATGTGGACTCCCGGTACCTACCTCTCACAAAATATGTTGAACCAATTGAAGCAATATAGCCTCGGTATGGGAGAATATAACTCTGGCGTAGGTTTCCCTGATGGCCCTGCTTACGGTAAAGGCGGCTACTTCCCACCATGGGATGGAAACAATAACGCAGAACTTAGCTCAGTCATCGTACGCTTTGCTAGTGGAGTGCAAGCAGTAGTGGTTGTCAATGGCCCCATATCAGCAAAATCGGTAGTGATCGATGCCTACCAAGATGCTTGGGAAGCGAAATAAATAGGTGTTAGTGAAAAGGGAAGGCGTTGGTCGACTTAGTTGGCCAGCGCCTCTTGCTGTATTTTACCTTTGTGGAATGCGCCCTTTTTGCCAGTCTTGCTTACAAAAGAGTGCCTATGATATCCTTATTGCCCATCCTAAACTTATTCCTGAGTCTCTTTGCTTCTCCGGAGCTTGATCACTCTCAGGAGCAGTGGAGAACCTATTGTGTGGAGCATTCTGTGCTGTTTTCCGAATGCTATCGGATCAATGAAAAGGAGGGACGATTCGTCTACGAACTGTTTTACGATGATTTTAGCTGCGTTTATGGAGAGGGGAGTTTAATTGCGGAGGAGGATAGTCTGGTCCTAACTTTTGACCCTCTCGAGGCGTTTAGTGGGCTTAGCGCAAGGTCAAATGAGCAATCTCTCGATACTGTCGAAGTCTACTTTCAAGGCTATGAGCATTATCCTTTTCCAGCAGGTAGGGTGATCTTATCTGATAAGGGGAAACGCAAAACCTATACGCTTCACCAAGGTCTTACCCAAGTCCCCAAGTTAGAGATCGCTGCCTATTCCTGTTTTGGGATTGAATTAATAGACAGGACCTATATCAGTTTTTCTTCTTCCGTAGTATTGGCATATGATAACTTGGCCTTCGATCCCAGCTTTTTGGAAAATAATTGTGCTACCAACATTATCAACGACCAAGTCAAAATCCTCAAGAAACAAGGCCGTAAGCGGCTCGTAGGCAATTCGATTGCCATGGGGCAGGAGGAAGTCTATCTACGGTTACGTTAGTTTTGAGGCTTGGCTTACCGCTTCGCGGAACGCTTGTCTTTAGGCGTTGCAAAATTTTGCGACGCTACACGCAATGCAATGGTGATAATCGTTCCGCGCAGCGGTAATAAAAAACAAAAAGCCCCCAAATCGTCACGACCCAAAATATGCAATGGGGATAATCGTTCCGCGCAGCGGTCATCAAAAACAAAAAGCCCCCAAACCGTAGCGACGCAAAATATTGCGTCGAACATGATCACCTCAAGGGCAAACCTACTTACGCCAAAGAAAGCGGACCAAATCAAAGCCAGAATCCAGGGTATTGGGTTCGATCACATCAAAG
>CAZHOC010001262.1:0-2357 GCA_964534295.1 uncultured Bacteroidia bacterium
AACAATATGATGGAAATGAAGTACCTATGCGTTTGGACGGAACAGCCAGATGCAGGAACAGAGGAATTGTAGAATATGTTTCGGACGGAGGGGAATGTAGGTTTCTCATCGTTGATGAAAATGGTAGAATTATCAATCCAGTGAACTACAATCGTATTCCGATTAAAATCAAAAATGGTATGGAAGTCATGTTTGACTTTGAAACAACTAGAGGAAACGCTACGGATTGTACCCTTGGGGAACCAGCTAGAATTACCTGTATTAGCGAAATTGTTCCCAGAAAAAAGAGACTGAAATAATAAACACTCTTAAATAGGAAGGAAGGCTGTGCTGAAAGGTGCAGCCTTTTTTATAATGCTCTCAGCTTTTGCAGATAGATGCTGAAAGTGGAGCCACGATTTACTGTACTCTCAACTTCAATCAAGCCATCTAAAGACTCCACCTGCGACTTTACGATATAGAGTCCAAGGCCTTTACCCTTTAGGCCATCGCCTTCATGAAAGCGTTGATACAACCCAAATAATCTATCGCCATAGGTCTCCAAGTCCATACCTAAGCCATTGTCAGCTACTCTAATCCCGAGATAGCCTTTTTCTCTAAATGAACTTATGCTAATCTCAGGCTTAACCCCTGAGCGCCGATATTTCATTGCATTCGAGAGTAGATTTTGGCAGATACTCCAAAGATAATTATGAGGATATATCACTTCTCTTACCGTAGTAAAATCGGCTTGAATCATAGATTCCGACTCGATCAATTGGTATGACATCGATTCGAGTAGATCATCTAAAAGCTGTCTTAAATTGACACGGGAAAAAACCACCTCTCTGCGATCTTTGATCGCAACTACTTGTACGAGATCCTGGAGAGTACTTTCCAATTTCAAGGCAGAGGCGTCTACCTTATGGAAAATCTGCTGATTCATACTGTCGCCAATCTGTTTCCTATCAATGAAACCTAATAGGCTTACCAGATTGACCACGGGCGCACGGAGGTTGTGAGAAGTAATATAGGCAAATTGCTGAAGCTCAGCATTGGAACGCATAAGCTCTTGAGTAAGAAGCTTAAATTCGCTTCTCATCTTGACCCAGTCCTCTATTTTAGCAGCGGTAATTAAAACTGCGATGATTTCTTCTCCTTCATAGACAGGAGTATGCTTAATCTCCCACCACAGTTTGTTAATCTTCACTTCTTGCGAGACACTCTCTCCTAATAAAGCCTTTTCAAAAGGAATCACGTATCGGTCATACTGATCCTCTGGAACCAAGTTTAGAAATGGGGATCCTATTTTGACCTCAAAAGGGAGATGCTTTAGCATAGAATCATAGAAGCGCTGATTAAAGCTGACTAGCTTCATCTCAATGTCGACCACTACGATATAAGCCTCGAGGCTATCCAAAATCTTTTTTTGATCGATTTTGGTTAATCCGTTATTAGGGATCTCGATTTCTTTGGCTGCAGTGTCAAAACATACTAAAGCCCCAATAAACTCTCCATTGTGGGAATCACGCAGAGGATATTGGTTCACACATACATGGTCTATGTCTTGATCAGGAAATAGATCAGCCGGATAAAATTGCTTGACCTTGCGTTCCCCTTTTAGGGTACATTGCAGACCTTCCCAGAGGGATGCATAAGCCTGCTTAGGCAATATTTCCTTAATATTTTGATAAAGGACTTCCGATCGGCTACTCCCTTTCCAGTTTAGGAAAGTCTCATTCACCTTTTGCACTGTACCCTCAACATCTAGCACCAAAGAGGCATAGGCAGGTTGATCCATCCAGGCTTCTACCAATTCTGGTGAAGCTAGTCTTGAGAGCCAACCCCTGCTAGGGGAGGCCGAGGACCATGCAGAAGCTTCTGACATCTCGTTTTTGGGCAGATTTAGCACTTTTCCAAAATACTAAATACTAGCGGCCTTCACAAGATAGATAGAATAATTATTCTATTTATAAATCACTCGCCTAGAGAGGTTTTAGGAATTTTTGAAGAAAATCCCGAGGATGATCGTAGGTGTTAAGGGCTCCATCCTTGAGTTCCAGGACTTTAGCAGGATATGAGCTGAGCAAGGAATACTCATGAGTAGCCATCAAAATGGTGGTTCCTCCTTGATTGATTTTTCGCATTAGCTTCATCAAATAATGCGCTGAGTCAGGGTCAAGATTTCCGGTTGGCTCATCTGCAATGAGGAGGGAAGGTTCATTAATCAGGGCTCTAGCGATAGAAACTCTTTGTTGTTCACCGCCAGAAAGCTGATGTGGCCTTGCATTAGCTTTGGCCCACATCCCAACCAACATTAGCACCTCTGTGATTCTAGCTTTGATACGGGCACGGTTAGACCAACCCGTTGCGCGAAG
>CAZHOC010001263.1:0-2354 GCA_964534295.1 uncultured Bacteroidia bacterium
AAAATTGCTTGCTGCCTAACGCAAAATGTCTATATTTGCAGCGTGTATCAAGCACGTCGGGCCTATAGCTCAGTTGGTTAGAGCAACTGACTCATAATCAGTAGGTCCCTGGTTCGAGCCCAGGTGGGCCCACATTTTAAAGCGTTTCTGTCTGACAGGAACGCTTTTTTTAGTAGCTAAACTCCGCGTAAATCGGTAAATGATCTGAAATGCCACGTGCTTGGGTGAGGTTTTCACAATCTCTGACAAAGTCGACGCGGCCGCTACTCTCTAGGCTAAAGCTGGCACTAGGGAAGAAAATATTGTCAATGGCATAATTTAAATAGTTGCCTCTGACGCATTTACGTTTAAGGGTGGAAGGAGCATCATTGACCACAGGGAAATAACCTTGGGCCTTCAATGGCTCCCAGACAGCATGAGTTTCGGTCAGATTGAAATCACCACAAATGATAACGGCTTTGTCTTTAAATCTTTGAGGATAATGCTGAAAATGCCGGATTTCTTCTTCTGGTTGGTCATCGTGTTTGCGAGAATGGTAGTTGACGACAAAAAAGGAGTCCTCTTCACCTTTTGCTTTGAATTCAGCGATATAAGGCTCTCTAAAGCAGATATCAACTAATGTAAGGTCTAAGTAGGGACGATTGAGAAGTGAGACCTTGGCGGTATTCCACAGGAAAGCGTAGCGCTCGCTCATATTGCTGGAAGGGCTTTGGGTGGGATCGCTAACTCTGTAGTCCCAATTAGAACCAGTCCGATCTAGGTCCTGGACGAGAGCTGCGACTTTTTGTACGCCGGCCGGATCTTTGGCCACGACCTCTTGGATCAGGACGATATCATATTTGCGCATCACCTGTACCATAGCTGCGAGTTCGATAGCATCCTTGGTACGGCCGAGATCCTGAATATTCCATGTAAGGATGCTGAAGTTCCCCGCTAGGGAAAAGACAAAAGAGATAAGCAGCAGAACAGAGAGCAGGGTTTTTTTCATCAATTGGTTGCTTATTTGTTTATTGGCCTTATGGAACCCACAATCATGGACATCGAGGCTCGCAAGTTAATTGGCTTCAGAATGGAAACCAGCCTTAGCGAGAACAAAACGCCTGAGATATGGCGTAATTTTAGACAGCTTGCCAAGCAAATAGTCTCTCCCTTGCCGGGATCTTATAGTGTGCAGGTCTATCCGGCAGGAACTCAGGCTCAAAATTTTGATCCACAACTTCGCTTTGACAAATGGGCAGCGGTGGAGGTGAAGAATTGGGATAATGTCCCGGAAGGCTTAGAAACTTTGCTATTGCCTGCGGGTACCTACGCTAAGTTTGATTATAAGGGTCCAGTTACTGCTTTCCCGCCATTTGCAGCCTATATGTATACTCAGTGGTTGCCTAAGTCAGGTTTCCGGCTCGCCGAACGCCCTCACTTTGACTTTATGCCCCCGGAATATAAAGGCCCTATGCACCCAGAGGCGGAGGAAGAAATTTGGATTCCTTTAGAGAGATGACAAAAGTCTGTCAAAATTGAAATGAATTTGTGGCGAAACATTATATTTGTGTAACACGAACTTTACCGATCGCTCAAATGTTGAGTTTGGGAAACTAACCGCACATGGAGGAATTAAAAAGGAACTTTGATCAGCTACTGGGAAGAGGAGATTTGAAAGGAGCGCTTGATGTTTTAGGCCAAGCTGCGCCAGAAAAGTCAAACGAGATCATTTTGACTCAGGCCAGATTGAGTGGGCTGAATCAAAATATCCGACTGGGAATAATCAGTCATTCAGATGCGCAGATTAACAAGAATCAGATTACGGCTGCGATAATTAGTATTTCAGAAGATGTCTTTAAGTGGGTTTCTAATAATTCGGCGCCTAATAATATTGCCAATCCTGACAATGCTGAACCAAACAATGTAGGGCAGCAGGTAGAAGATAGGAATGAGAAAAAGACAAAAATATATTTTTCCTACACCTGGGGTGAGGGCTTGGAAAACGAAGTAGATCGTCTATATGATACCCTCAAAGACGATGGGTACAAGGTTATTAGAGACAAGAAAGATCTTGCGTATGGAGGCTTGATTTCCAAGTTTATGGAAGACCTAGGAGCAAGTGATCTTATTATCGTCTTTGTAAGTGATAAATATGCTCGGTCCCACTATTGTATGTTTGAACTTTACGAAATTGCACGGAATTCTCGTTGGGATAGAAGTGAATTTGCACGAAGGATTTTACCCGTTCCGGTTGAAAGTATACGCTTTGATGATATTGAGATTTTAGATGGTTATTTCGAGTATTGGGCAGCTGAAGAGAAGAAATGGGCAGACTTTATGGCAAAAAGACAGGCCCAAGCATCAGAAGCTCAATA
>CAZHOC010001264.1:0-2352 GCA_964534295.1 uncultured Bacteroidia bacterium
TTCAGGCAAGCCATCGCAGCCCCTACATCAAACAGTCAGATAGATCAGGATTCTCTATTTGTCGAATCTGGAATCAGCCTATACCGACAGTTAATTGATCCTATCAGTGAAATGAGACCTAAAGGCAAATCACGCTGGTTGATTATACCTGACGGAGTGCTTGGATATTTACCATTCGATGCCTTGCTCTGCGAACGTCCTCAGCAAGTTGGTGATTACAAAAGCTATCCTTTTCTATTAAGAGATCAGAAAATCGCCTACAGCTACTCTGCTAGCATCTGGCAAGAAATGCTGAGGAAGCAAAGCTCTGCTCAAGAAGGTCTCTTAGCTTTTGCACCTACCTTTGGTCCAGGTAACAATCCCAGTCGAGGTTTTGATCCTTCGAGAGGGGGATTCAGCCCCCTTGCGCACAATCAGGATGAGGCTCGAGCAGTCCAGAAAGTTATGGGAGGAGAAATCTATTTAGGTAAAGAAGCTACAGAGCAGAACTTTAAACGCTATGCTAGTCAACACCAGATTATCCATCTATCTAGTCATGCTAAGGTAAACGATGAGGATCCGCTTTATTCTCAGATCGCCTTCAGTCAGAGTCTCGAAGGCAAGGAGGATGGTGTCATTACTGTAGCCGAATTGTTTGATATGCATCTGCCAGCGGAAATGATAGTCTTGAGTGCCTGCGAAACAGGAATCGGGAAATTATTTAAAGGCGAGGGAATCAGTAGCCAGGCGAAGGGATTTGCCTTTGCGGGCGCAAAAAGCATTATCACTACTCTATGGAGTATCAATGATGCGGCGAGTGCAGAGCTAATGCCAGCCTTCTATCGCTATTTAAATGAAGGAGAACGGAAAGACATTGCTTTGCACCAGGCAAAGCTGGACTACCTCAATCAGACAGATAAGATTGGAGCTCATCCGTTTTATTGGGCCGGATTTGTGCCCATTGGCAATATGGAAGCCATACCTAGTACTGATTACTCTTTTGCCTATTGGGCTTTTGCATTAGCCATCATTATGGCAATCGGGATTATGCTGTATAGAAGGAAAAACTAGCAGGTGGCATAATGTTTACCACCTGCTAGGGATAAGCGTTCTGCGCAGCAGTGCCCCAAAAAAGAGCGAGCTAACTAAGACTTAAAATGCCCCTTACGACCTCTTCGCCGCCACCAGGCGAAGCCAATGCCAAATAATAGCAGCCAGATAGGCCAGAGATAAGTAAGGCCAATGATTACATCCCCTACCCCACGGGCGCCACTAAAAAGGGCAAGCTTTATGTCTGTAAAGAACCCATCTTCGACTACCACTTCAGCCGTCTCTTGCTCAAAGGGTTGAACCATATAAACCTCTAAAGAACTAAGGCTCGTTTGATCTTCTAGATAGCGTAATCGGCCTTTTAGGCCCTCAATTTCTTCGCGGATAGTGCGTAGTGGAGCCTGAATTTGCAGCATTTCTTCTACATTTTTGGCTTTGCGGAGAAAGGCATAGTAACGCTCTTCGGCAGCCTGTTTGGCTTTAAGGCGAGCGCTAAGGTCAACAAACTCTTCGGTAACGTCCTTTGATTGCACGCGCTTTTGATGGACGATTTTGGCGACGCCTTCTACCGCCTGCATCAGATTTTCGAAAGTAGCGGAAGGAACGCGAATCTTTAAGCGGTTGCTCTGTTGGTAGTGTGAGCGCTCTTCATTCTCTTGGGACACAAATCCATCCCATTGGGCTACAATCCCAGTGAGAGCATGTCGTGTTTTGACATAATCATCCGTTTCGATACTAATAAAGCCTTCGCGGATGATTTTGCGCTGCTGTAAAATGGAGGAAGGCTTGTTTGCGGTCGGGAGAGTGGGTACCGACTTATTTGTGGAACTCATATCTCCTGCTACAAGCACTTGTTCATCTAAGGATTGTGCCTCGGGAGCGTAATTACTTTGTTCAGCCTGACAGGCAGAAAGACAAAAAAGGGCGATGCCTAAACTAATTTTCAGTAGGTGTTTCATTGTTTATCTGTTGTTTCAACTAATTATTTAGTTAACAGATAGGCAGAAAACACCTATTCCATAAATGGGCCTAAAAAAAATTAAAATCCTTTACTGGGGATAATGACTTCATCTACGAGGTGGATGATATCGCGGTCCGAAAAATCGTCTGCGAGAGTCAATAAAGCCTGATCTTCAAAGACGACACAGTAGTTATCAGTTACGGTAAACTCCATTGGCTCGCGATTCATGGCAGGCTGGAAGCCATCATTTTGCATCTGCTTGAAAGCTACATTGACGAGTAGAACGTGATGCTTTAACAAGGCTAAAAAGCGATCTGTATCGTCAAAGATATCCGGATAGGCTGCTTCGAAGCGCTCAATTG
>CAZHOC010001265.1:0-2350 GCA_964534295.1 uncultured Bacteroidia bacterium
CTCTGGGAGGTATTGGATAGTGGCGCTGAGACAGCCGCCAAGCTAGAAGCCGAAGGCGCTAAAATCTTCTTCCAAAAGGTAGATGTTACCTCTCGTAAGGAAACCCAGGAGGCTGTAGATGCCATCATGACTCAACATGGCCGCATCGACATTCTGATCAACAATGCGGGCATCATTCGTGATCGTTCCTTTATGAAAATGACTGATGATGAGTGGAATAGCGTCGTGAACGTAAATATCAACAGTCTTTTTGTTACGACTAAGGCAGTTTTACCCCATATGAAGGCTGCTGGTTACGGTCGCATTATTTCAGCATCTTCGATTAACGCTAATGCCGGGGCCTTTGGCCAAACCAACTATTCTGCCACCAAAGCAGGTATTCAAGGATTCACCCGTTCTCTCTGCAAGGAGGTCGGTCGCTATGGCATCACCGTCAATTGCGTAGCTCCTGGCTTTATTGAAACTGATATGACGGCGAGCATGCCTCAAGAAGTCATTGACGCAGGCATCAAAATGATTCCGGTTGGCCGCATTGGTACGCCCGAAGACATGGGCCATGCCTATCTATTTCTCGCTTCGAAAGAAGCTGGTTTTATTAGCGGCATCACCCTTCACGCCAATGGCGGCGCATATCCCATTTAAATTATGGATACTACTACTAACACCGCTTACGCTACTCCCTTTACCCACCTTGCTGATATGAAGGATTGGGTTGGCAAAGAGTTGGGATTATCCCCTTGGTGTACGATAGACCAAAGCCGGATTGATCAATTTGCCACTGCTACTGAGGACCACCAATGGATCCACACTGATCCTGTCCGCTCCGCCAAGGAATCTCCTTATCAAAAAACCATCGCCCATGGCTTCTTGGTGCTTTCTTTAGCTTCTAAGTTTGCCTATGAGACCTATTCGGTGGCCGACGCCGTCATGGGCGTCAATTATGGTTTGGATAGGGTTCGCTTCCCGAACGCTACTCCCGTGGATGCCGAAATAAGGGGGAGGGTAATTTTGCAAAGCTTCGATATGAAGGGCAATGCCGCTCGCTATAAAGTCAATATTACTTTCGAAATCAAAGGTCAAAGTAAACCTGCTTGCGTAGCAGAGTTTATTGCCATGGCCTATACTGCTTAAACTACTCGACAAGAAATTTATGATAGATTCACAAACACGGACTGAATTAGACCAGTTCCGTTCTGAAACGCGGGAATGGTTGCTGGCCAATTGTCCAGACAGCATGCGCCAGCCCGTCAAAAGCTATAATGATATTTACTGGGGTGGCAAGAATGCTACCTTCGCTTCCGAAGACCAAAAACTTTGGTTTGAACGGATGCTTTCTAAAGGATGGACCGTTCCAGCATGGGACAAACGCTATGGAGGTGGAGGCTTAAGTCGCTTAGAACAAAAAGTACTCAATGAGGAGATGACGGCCCTTGGCTGTCGACCTCCCATCTTTAGCTTTGGGATATCCATGTTAGGCCCCGCCCTCCTGAAATTCGCCTCTGAGGAGCAAAAAATGCGTTATCTGCCTGAAATAGTAGCCGGTAAAATCTGGTGGTGCCAAGGTTATAGTGAACCTGAAGCGGGTAGTGATTTGGCTGGCCTCAAAACCAGTGCTGAAGATCGCGGGGATCACTATCTCGTCTCTGGACAAAAAGTTTGGACCTCTTATGCAGATAAAGCAGACTGGATATTTTGCCTAGTCCGCACCGATCCCGACGCACCTAAGCATAGTGGTATCAGCTTTTTACTCATCGATATGGGGAGTGAGGGCGTCAGTACCCGGCCCATCAAGTTGATCAGTGGTAAGTCTCCGTTCTGTGAGACCTTCTTTGACAATGTCAAAGTACCCAAAGAAAACCTCATTGGTACCGAAGGTAAGGGTTGGAGCATCGCCAAATTTTTGCTGACGCACGAAAGGCAGATGATTGGAGGTATAGGTGATACCAACAAGCCTAAGGAGCTGTCTACCATCGCTCACGAACAATTAGACTTCGAGGGTCAATTACCTGATAGTACACTACGAAATGAAATTGCCACTTTTGAAATGGATGAAGCCATTTTTGATATGACCATCGAGCGCGCGATAGATGAAGCTAAGGCCGGTAATGCCTCAGGAGCATTGTCCTCCTTTTTCAAATTTTATGGTACAGAACTCAATAAACGCCGCTACGAGGCTATGCTGAGTTTACATGGTTTCGCGGGACTTTCCTGGGAGGAAGATGCGGATCTCGCCAAGATGTTTTGCCGCACCAAGGGCAACTCTATCGAAGGAGGTACCTCCGAAATTCAATTAAACATCATTTCCAAAAGAATCCTGGGGCTGCCTTAGTCCTGCAACAAATATCATTAT
>CAZHOC010001266.1:0-2349 GCA_964534295.1 uncultured Bacteroidia bacterium
TAGCCCATGAGCTCAACAATCCGGCGGCTGCGGTAGTGCGTTCTGCGCAGGAGCTAAAAAACCTTCTCTCTTATCAGCCTGAAAAATTTAAAGCCGTCATGCGACTTAAGATCGACCCAGATATGGTCGATAAAGTCAATGATGTGCTTTTTGAAAAAACAGCCCAAGGGGTCCAGCGAAGTCTTTCTTTGATGCAGAAAACAGAGCTAGAAGAAGAGTTGATGGACTGGATGGATGATCGAGACATTGAAGATGGAGATACCATAGCGGAAAACTTGGTTGAATTTGGCTTTGATGTGGGGGATTTGGATATGGTCGAGGAAGCGGTCAGTACTGATCAACTTAGACCAGTGCTAAAGTGGATGGAGAATGTCGTGAGTACGGAGAAGCTTGTGAGTGAAATTCAAGATGCCTCGGTGCGCATTTCCGATTTGGTCAAGTCCGTTAAGTCCTATACGCATATGGATCAGGATCAAGCCAAACAGCAGGTCGATATCCTGGAAGGCATTAGGATTACCGTCAATATCCTCAAGCATAAGTTCAAAGCTAATCAGGTAACTTTTAAGGAAACCTTTGAAGACAATCTGCCCAACATACCCGGTTATCCAGGTGAGCTAAATCAAGTCTGGACCAATATCATTGATAATGCCCTCGATGCTATGGAAGGGCGATCAGATAGCGTTTTAGAGGTTATCGCCTGCTGCCTCACCAGCGCGGTGGTAGTCAGTATTATTGACAATGGCCCCGGCATACCGGAGAATGTGCAAGGACACATATTTGATCCATTTTATACCACCAAGGAGCTTGGCAAGGGCACTGGCATGGGCCTGGACGTAGTACATAAGATCCTTCTCCACCACCGGGCCAGTATTGAAGTTATTTCAGAGCCCGGCCGGACAGAGTTCAAAATGGTATTTCCGGTTGAATAAAGAATCCACATTTTCTTTACCTTTGCACCTCATTCCCGCCCCCTCCGTACAAGCATAAAAAGCGATTAAATCATGACGCCTAAGCTTTCCTTTCCAAAGCACAAGATCAAGGTATTGCTATTGGAAAATATCCATCCCAATGCCCAGGCCCATTTTGAAAAAGAAGGATACCAAGTAGAAACCGTAGATCGTGCTCTGTCCGAGGACGAACTCTGCGAAAGAATCAAAGATGTCTTCATCATTGGGATTCGATCCAAAACCAATATTACCCGCAAAGTACTGGAGCATGCCAATCGTCTGATGGCAGTAGGCGCTTTTTGTATAGGGACCAATCAAATTGATCTTGATGCCTGTGCCGAGCATGGGGTTGTAGCCTTCAACGCACCATTTTCCAATACCCGCTCAGTGGTAGAATTGGCGATTGGGGAGATGATCATGTTGACTCGCCGCATTCCTTTTATGAGTGAAGGCATGCATATTGGCAAATGGAACAAATCTGCCGCCGAAAGCTATGAGGTTCGTGGTAAAAAGCTTGGTATCGTCGGTTATGGCAATATCGGGACTCAGCTTTCAGTTTTGGCTGAAGCGATGGGAATGCAAGTTTACTACTATGATCTGGTAGAGAAACTCGCTTTGGGCAACGCCCAAAAGATGAATTCCCTCAAAGAATTATTAAATGAGGTGGACATCCTGACGCTTCACGTAGATGGCCGTGCTGAAAACCGTATGATCTTTGGTGAAGAAGAGTTTGCCGAAATGAAACCTGGCTCTATCTTCATCAATCTAAGCCGTGGCTTTGTGGTGCAGATTGATGCCTTGAAAAATGCTTTGAAGAGCGGACGTTTGCGTGGAGCAGCCGTAGATGTATTCCCACAAGAACCTAAGAGTAATGCAGAGGAATTTATCTCAGAGCTCAAAGGGATTGACAATGTCATCTTGACCCCACATATCGGGGGTAGTACCCAAGAAGCTCAGCGCAATATTGCTGACTATGTGCCTGCGCGTATTATCGAATATGTCAATGCTGGTACTACTTTCAACAGCGTCAACTTCCCCGCTTTGCAGCTACATTCCCTCAAGAAGGCGCATCGCCTGATCCACTTGCACCGTAACGAGCCGGGAATCTTGGCCAAGATCAACAACATCCTCGCACGCCATCACATCAACATTGTGGGGCAGTACCTCAAAACCGATGAAAATGTAGGTTATGTGATCACGGATGTAAATAAAGCTTCCGAAGAGGCCCTCCAAGAAGAAATGCGCAATATCGAAGGTACCATTCGCTTCCGCGTCTTGTACTAGTTCGAGCAAAATATCTTATCACCACCTTGTCCAAACTTGGGTGAGGTGGTTTTTTTGTGCCGCTTCGCGGAACGGGGGATTCATGAATGCTGAATATCGAACGGCTAATTTAGAAGTG
>CAZHOC010001267.1:0-2348 GCA_964534295.1 uncultured Bacteroidia bacterium
CAATGTCCTGCATAAGGACTAAAGTTGCGCAGCATGGGAAACATAGGGTCATCGCGAGTAGGACAAGCCGCGTCTCGAATCAGAGACTGCACCATATCTCCCCACTGGCTAGCCCAGCCAGGTTCGAATTGCTCCATAAAAGCGGCTGCATGGATGAAGTAGCCCCAATGAAAGTGGTGATCGTTGATATTGCCATCCTGGCCGTGGCCAGCAGGATAGCCTAGCATGGCGGTCCAGGTCTGGTTGTAATAAAAGATGAAGGCCACCTCATTAGCTTCGGCAGAGAGCCAATCTTCTAAGCGCTCTTTGACCGTGGCGATCATCTTGTCACGAGCGATCGTATCACCCATCATATCGGCAATGCGCGCCGTTTGGATGAGGCGATTCATCATTTGGCCTTCGTTGTAAGAGTCCGTCCAAGGATTGAGACCATCATTTTGCAGGGCTTGGGTTTTACTCGCCATTAAGGCGGGGCTAAAGCCTTCGCTATAATAATTTACATAAGGCAAAGTCGGCAGGATGCCATGAAAGCGATTGGAAACGCTAAAGCTATTACCCGCTAAAGTTTTTAACTCGCCCCGCACACTTGCATAAGAATAACCGTTGGGAATGGGGGAACCAGTCGCGAGATTGGCCCATTGGTGAGGTAGCAAGCCGATGAGCATATCGGTATCGTTTCCTTCTTTGACATCTGTTGAAACCACAAAGTCGGTGGTGAGAAGAGAAGTGTTCTCATCGTAATCCCAAGTGGTGGTAGTGTTGGTGGGAAATACGTAAGCGTACTGCTTGTATTCGTTTGCTACGGTATTGACATTGGCTGCATCTAAGGGGATGAAAGCCAAAGACCAGTAATTTTTACCATTGAGAGTGGAGGAATAAACATTGCCGTTTTGGGTCCAGCTACTACCTGTAGGGGCATAAACCGCGAAATCAGCGCCATTGCGAGCGTCGGTAATGACGAGCATTTCATTGTCTACGACCACGTTGCCTTGGTTGACGGTAATGGTCGCAAGGTCAGCTGAGTCCTTTTCGAAGTAGAGAAATGGCATCCCGATGCCAGAAGTAGCTTGAAAATGATGATTCCCATTTTGCCAGTCCATCGTAATGGTCCAATCAGAATAGTCTGAGATGTTGGCGGCTGAGGCATTCAGACCATTGACACCCACCACTACGGGTAGAATATTGTCAATCACGCCCCAAGGAATGTAGCTGACGACTAGGCCTTCATCGACGGTCTTGAGGGTGTAAGGATAGTTAAAGAGATTATCAGCATGAGGATTTTTGACCTTGGCTGACCACCAATCGTTGGTGGGAACGGGTTTACCGACGGCATTGCCGGTGAGGTAAGGATTGCCAGAGGGATAGGTGTTCCGCCCTGCGGCATCTACTCCCGGAAAGGTGGTGGTATAACTGCCATTACCTGCGGGAATAATTTGTGCCTCTAGCGTTCCGCGAAGCGGTAATAACAAAAGAGACAATAGCAATAATTGGCAAAAAACACGTAGGGTGCTCGTCATGGAATAGAGATTAGCGAGTATTAGGAAAGGGGAGAGAATCTCATCCTTAATCTAATATGAAAATCCCTATACTTTCAAGCAAGCTGAGGAGGCCTTTGTGTAGTCAAGATGTATTAAAATCTGCGTTTCTGATCATTTAAATCGATATCCGACAGCGATCTGTAGGTTGGGCCAGTAGTAGTTTAATTCTCCAAAGAGGTATACATTAGGATCATATATGGCGGTAGAGGTCTGATTGGAATAGCTTATCCTACGGGTCTTGATCCAGCGCCGAGCGGAGGTGGCAACGCCAAGGGAAGACTCGATGCTGATGCCATTGGCAAAAAGATATTTGTAGCCGATAAAGGGCCCGATGCCAAGACGAGTATGTAAAACGCGCTTGTCACTGTCGTTGTTCCTTATGGATTGAACTTGAGCAGGAGTGTAGTCGTCAATTTCTGGCAGGCGAAATATTTCTCGATCGTAAAAAGCATAGATGCCCCAATAAAACCCTGCTCTCTCTTTTTCTGCTTTAAAGTATCGTTTAACCATCCAAAGACTCGAAAAAAAGTGCCTTTTGCTTTCTATTTCTCGGTCAACAAAAAAGATAGCCCTGCGCTTGCGGTGATAGTGTAATCTTGATTCTAGCGACATGGCCTGACCAATGGGAATTTCGATGGCGATTCCTTCTCTTTCAACTAGATCAAAAACAAGTTTGGTCTCTAGCTGCGCTGGCAGGATGGAGTTGCCAAAGACGATTAGGAGAAGAATGATAAGGACTCGTAAAGACATGGGTTTGCTGGTTTAGTATGAGTCCGTTTGAGGGGGGATTGGTAAACAAAAAAAGTAGGG
>CAZHOC010001268.1:0-2346 GCA_964534295.1 uncultured Bacteroidia bacterium
TAACGGTTTTTCTTTTTACTAACTACGCTATTATCAGCCAATAACACCATAGATTCGAAGCGAAGGTACTGAGCTTCCTCACGATAACGTGAGTCAGGAAATTGTTGTACGAATACTTCTAGAGATGATACCGCCGCTTTATAACGTGAGAGATCATAATATAGTTTAGCAGCCTCAAAATCTTTTTGGGCCAACTTTTCCCGCATCTCGGTGATCAAATTGCTCGCTTCTTCGCGCTTATCTGACAAGGGATAAGCATTGATAAAGAGCTGGAACTGCCCAATAGTCTTATTGGTAAACTCTTGATCGAGATAATAGGGAGCTGATTGTAAGTAATAGCAGTAGCCTACTTTGAAGATACACTCTTCGGTTAGTGGATCGCTGGGATATTGCTTAGCATACTGATCATAGTAATAAGCAGCCAAGACGTAAAATCCAGTTTGATACTTGCAATCGGCAAAATAGTAAAGCATCTGCTTCGCTCTTTCCTGACCACGGTATTGGTTCCGGAGTTCCTCGAAGAGGAAACCCGCCTTATCATAGTCTTTTCTGACTTGGTAAAAATACATGGCGGCAGAGTCTTTCTCCGCGATGCTACCTTTACGAGAATATTGAGTATTCTTGCGGTACTCCTCATTGCAAGCAATTAGACCCAATAGGAAAGGTAAGGTCAGAACAAATAGAAGGCTTTGTAATTTCATGAAGGGCAAAATTAATAAATAGAGAGAAAATCAACTAATTTTACAGGGCTTACAACCCTAAAGAAGATTTAGCTTACTATCATTAGTAGCGAAAAAACCTTAAATAGTTGCCTGAGCATTGAAATTACTCGATAAATATATCGTCAAGCAGTACATCACTTCCTTCCTTTTTATCCTAGGGATGGTACTTGTGATCTGCGTTTTGGTGGATTTGGTGGAGAAAATCGACGAATTTATTGATAAAGATCCCCCGCTAAGAGAAATAATTTTTGAGTACTACCTCAACTTTATTCCCTACTATGGCAATCTGCTAACGCCTCTTTGTATCTACTTGGGGGTGATATTTTTCACCTCCCAAATGTCTCAGCGCACAGAGTTGATACCGGTACTGAGTTCTGGGGTTAGCTTTTACAGGGTACTCGCTCCCTACATATTTGCTTCTATCTTGATGGCGGGAGTATCATTTTTCTTAAGAGGCTATGTGATCCCCAATACCACCGAGATAAGGATAGAGTTCGAGTATAAATACTTCAAAAAGAAACGAATATCGAGTAACAAAAACGTCCATAAAAAGATTGCAGAGGACACCTTCTTTTATATCAGCTATTACAATGAAAAGCGTAAAGAAGGGCATACGATCTCGATCGAACGCTGGATTGACGGAGATATTAAATCTCGCCTGTATGCTCGAAAAGCGATGTGGGTAGATTCTACCAAAAGCTGGAAGATGGAGAAAGTCCGTATCCGAGACTTTATTGGTACCAAAGGGGAAAAAATGGAATATTTTAGCACCCTTGACACTACCCTTTTGATTGCCCCCAACGATATATATGTGAGGGAGCAAGAAGCTGAGACTCGTACCAATCCAGAATTAGCAGATTTCATTCGCTTGGAAGAGATGCGTGGCTCAGATATATTGCTAGACCTGTACATTGAGCAGGCCAGACGTTATTCGGACCCAGTCGCCATTATCGTATTGACCATGATTGGCTTCGCTATGGCATCCAAAAAATCGCGCGGCGGGATCGCTTTCCAAATTGGGATGGGCTTATTACTAAGTTTCTTGTATATAGGTCTATTATTTGGAGGCAGAGCATTAGTGAGCGATGATTTTCCGATTTGGGCCACAGTATGGCTTCCGAATGCACTCTTTTTTGCCGTCTCCCTCTTTTTGTTACGGATCGCACCTAAGTGATTTACCTTGCGCACAGCCTTACATATTGGGATTTTTCTGATTCTTGGAGCGGGGCTCTACAGTTGGGCATTTGCCCCGTATGGGTATAGTGATACCGACCAGGGATTTATTATTGGCTTGGCTTGGCGCGTCCTAGAAGGGCAAGTACCGTATCTCGATTTCACCTATGTTAGGCCCCCTCTAAGTGCCTACATGCATGCTGGCATCTTAGCCATTTTACCGCAAGCCTGGGAAGGATTAGGAGTAAGAGTCTTTTTTTATATCATGATGGCGGCCAGTGCCTTTTGGACTACCCGTAGCCTGCAAAAGTATTTTGAATATCAAAATTTGGGACTTTCACCGGCCGTTTTTGCGCTTTTGGCCTTCGTTTTTGGTGTCCACAATTTCCCCCCTATGCCTTGGCATACGGTTGATGGTATCTTTTGGGCCTCATTGGGTTTATATTTGATC
>CAZHOC010001269.1:0-2344 GCA_964534295.1 uncultured Bacteroidia bacterium
CTAAGACGCTCAACAAATTTTCCGTCGCTACTTTACAAATCGGCGACTGAGACCTTGGTCTGTGCCAATCCACCAATCCGTTTCAGAAGCGACAAATATGGCCTGTATATTATTACTGGGAAGGCCATCGCTGATATCGTAAAAATTGATGAGCACATCGTCTGGGGTATCTAAACCACTGATGACATTGAATCCCTTATCAGTCCCTAACCAAAGTCGATTGCGTTCATCGAAAAAGAGTGTGTTAATCGTATTACTCAATGCTCCGTCATTCTGGCCAAATTGATTTTGCTGCTGCCCATTGGCATAAATAAAGGCTCCATTACCTTTGGTAGCAATCCAGATTTGGCCGTTTGGATTTTGGGAGATTGCTGTAGGGATCACGCCTAAGTCTTCTGAGCGCCATATTCCACCCTCACGGATGTGAATTTGCCCATCTTCAGCGCCAATCCAAAGTCTGCCGTTTTCTTCTCTAAAAACAAAAGTAAGGCCGTATTGAGGATCAGCGGGGTTATCCACTTCCTGGAACGCTTCTCCTGAGTTTTGCCAGAGTTTAGCGTTCTGCGAAGCAGCCCACAAATCACCCCTAGCATCTACCGCAAGCGCATTGACGGGAACAGGATCGAGACCAATAAAAGGCATCCAATATTCCGACAAGGCTGCTACTCCGTATTCAGAGCCTAAAATAAGTTGTCCCTCCCAAGTAGTTAAGTCATTGCATATTGTAGTAGATGCTAGGTTAAAGATGTTATCTACTTGGTTCCATTCTGTACCGTCCCAAAGATTCAAACCAAAAGCGGTGGCGATCCAAATTTTTCCCTCAGGTCCTTTCTCGATGGCGTTGATTTGATTATCGATGATCTCCCCCGTAGAGCTAGAGTAATTTTCCCAGACGAGTTGGGCTGCTGGCTCCGGGCAGCATTGAGGTTGTACATTGCCGGTTTCACATGCTGTCAAAATGATCAGAACACTAGCCAGAATGAGCTTGATTGTGTTATTATCCATGATTGTGGCTATAAAAAAAGCCCACAAATTGTGGGCTCATTGATATTTTGAAAGCAGTAAGAAGTATCCTTACTGAATTACGATTCTTTTCATATAGGTGTCGTTTCCGGCCTTTAGGTGCACGAAATAAACTCCTTTAGGTTGGTCATGCAAATCAACTCGTAGGCGCTGGTTAGCGTCGATAGTCTCTTGCTTTACCGTCTTACCAATAAGATTGACAACCTTAAACTCAACCTGCATGAGGTCAGTTTCCTGTACTTCAATAAAGAAGACGCCATTGCTTGGATTGGGATATACTTGCACTTCAGCGGGGAAAACCTGCGGTGCCATTGGATTGGCATCAAAAGGCCCACTCGCAAAAGCGGCAAAAGTAAACAAGCAAAGGAAAGTAAAAAGTACAGCTTTCAGTTTCATATCAATAGTCTTATCGGTAGCACTTACATATTAATACATTTTTTTGAATAAAAGTGTTACGATTTTCAAAAAAAATATTCGTTCGTGTCAATTTTGTTAACAAACGTGTAGGTGTAAATGCATCCTTAATACAATAAGGAGCTATTTATCCCTAAAAGCAAGACGTTTCGAGGGAAAAAATTTCATTAAATTCAGCAAACTTCAACCCTCATGGCTAAGAAAAAAGCACTCATTTTAGGCGCCACTGGACTTATTGGGCAAGCAGTCTTGACTCAATTGCTGGCTGACGAGCGTTACGAGCAGGTGGTAGCGTTCTCAAGGAGAGAATTATCTACGGTGCATCCAAAACTAAAAGTAGTAATCATGGATTTTGCTGACATGGAGCAAAAGGCGGAAGAGTTTAGTGGGGACGAATTATACTGCTGCTTAGGCACAACCATGAAAAAAGCGGGTTCTGAGGAAGCTTTTAAGTGGGTAGACTATGAGATTCCCTACAGAGCGGCAAAGCTTGCTCTCGATCAAGGATTGAGGCATTATTTGATCGTAACTGCTATGGGCGCAGATACCAAATCCTTCTTTTTTTACAACCGCGTCAAGGGCGAAATAGAAAGAGATTTAGCTGGGCTAGGCTTTGAAAGACTCTCTATTTTACAACCAGGTCTCCTTTTGGGGGATCGTGATGAACATCGCCTCGGTGAGTCTATCGCCCAAAATGTGTCTAAAGTCTTTAGTCCTCTTCTTCCCAATGCCTATAAGCCGATAGCAGGCAAGACAGTAGCCAAAGCGATGATAAAAATTGCCAATGAAGATTCAGAGCAAAGTATTTTCAGCTCTGGGGAGTTGCAGAGATTAGGAAAGTAATTTGGGCAAACATAAGGCAGAGGTCTAGGTTATGTGATTGGGCTGGCACATTCACATTAATAGC
>CAZHOC010001270.1:0-2342 GCA_964534295.1 uncultured Bacteroidia bacterium
TGGAATTGGTTGGTTTATCGTTTTTTTCTGCTCGCAGAACGCTGGAATCTAGGCTTTATCAAAGCTGGCATCAACTTCATCAACAAGGGTCTTTACAAGCTCAGCGGGGGCTTGATTTATTCAAGTTGAGCTTACTGCTTCGCAGAACGCTTGTCTCAAGGCTGCGGCATGCATGCACGCAGCTATCGAGTATTCCATTTCGAGCGAGGTTCGCGCAGCGGAACGACGAGAAATCTCCTTGAGTGCAGGATGTGATTACGTTGTGTAGCCAAGGAGATTTCTCGTCGGCCTTTCGGCCTCTGTCGAAATGATAATTGGGAGATTTTGGTTATGCGACAAGGCACTGCCTTGTCGCGTACTAGAGATAATCGTTCCGCGCAGCGGTAACAAACCCCTCAACCCAAACGACGGCCTAGCTGCTCTACCTTCGCTAGCTGCTTTTCCAAAAAACTAGGTTTTGCATTCATGATCGGTCCGATATAGCTCACTTTCACGGGACTGATACCCGAAAACTCCAAGGTGCCTTTTTTTAGCTGTCGGGTGGCCGCAGCTCTCATCACCAAGCGGTAGTACCAATAAGGGGTATCGGCCGTAATGATGACGCGAGCACTTTTGCCTTTGAGGAGTTTCTCGGGGATAGGATTGTTTTTTCGGTATTTAAAGGCCACACCCGGTAAGAAGACACGGTCTATAAAACCCTTCATCAAAGCAGGATAGCCATACCACCACAAAGGGAAAATCCACACTAAGTGATCTGCTGTTTTTATTTGCTCAGTAGCCATTTGTAAATCTGGCTCTAGCGGCATCACCTTTTGATAACCAAACTGTAAGTTGGGGTCAAAATCGATTGCGGCGAGATTGAGTTGCGTGATCTCGGCAGAGTTTTTTTGGGCACCTTGGCGATAAGCTTCGCTCAACGCATAATTAAAACTATCAGGATTGGGGTGCCCGTTTATGATCAATACCTTTTTCATTCGCGATCTTTTGTCGCAAATAAGGCAAAGGCATTAGCCCGAAATAGGACATTTGTCTAAAAAGAAATTTCCTTACGAAGGCGGCTGAGGTGCCGTTGGGTGATCCCTAAATAAGAGGCCAGATATTGTAAGGGAATGTGCTCTAAGAATTCAGGATGACGCTTTAGCATATTGGCGTAGCGTTTTTCCGCCTTCTCTTTTTGCAGCATAAAAACCCGTTGCTCTAACTCTAGATATTGCTGCTCGGCAATCATTTTGCTCAATAACAACCAACGAGGATCTTTACCCATCAACTCATCGACCGCATTTTTGGGCAACACAAACAACTCGGTATCAACCAAGGCCTCCATGTTTTCATTAGTAGGCTCCCCCGTAATCCAGGAAGAGTAAGCCGAAAGCAATTCTCCGGCGAAAAAGAAACAATAGGTAATTTGCTCTTCCTCACTAGAGTGATAGTAAGTTCTCACCAAGCCAGATTCGATGTAGGCCAGCTTTTGGCTGATGCTGCCCTCCTGAATAAACATTTCGCCCTTGGCTAGCTTTTCCTGCTTGCCCAAAGCTAGAACAGCCTCGATTTCTGCCTCACTAAATAGACCAAATGATTGCAAAAAAGCTTTCATAATAGCACTAGATCATATAGCCAGTTAGTTCTATAAACTTCTCTATTGGCAACTGCTCGGCTCGTAATTTGAGGATCGTCTCTTGTTCTGGGAAGGCTTGCATTTCTACCCCTTTCAGAGCATTACGCAAGGTTTTGCGCCTTTGGTTAAAAGCCGCTTTGACGAGACGCTTAAGCTTAGGAAAAGGGACCTCTGGCAAGGTAGATTTGCGGACGAGTCGAATCACCCCACTTTGCACCTTTGGCGGAGGCCGAAACACATGTGGTGGTACAGTAAATTCGTAACTACGTTCAAAATAGGCGCCGAGTAATACACTCAAGATCCCATAGGTTTTGCTGCCTTCATTGGCACAAATACGCTGGGCCACTTCCTTTTGAATCATGAACACCCCTTCCTCTATGTACTCGAGATGATCTAGGAGGGCAAAAAAGATGGGCGAGCTGATGTTGTAGGGCAAGTTGCCAATAAAGGCAGCATTAGGCTCAAGATGGGCAGTCGGATCCCACTTCAGGATGTCTTGATGCACGATTTTGGGGCCCTTTTCTCCATAATGCTGGCTTAGCCATGCTACTGCCTCAGGATCTACCTCTACAAGCTGCAAATTGGGATATCTGGGCCAGAGCAGATCCGTCAATACACCTTGGCCCGGGCCGATTTCAACCACTTGTTGTTCGGGCCTGAGATCGGAAGAGCACACGTCAATACACCTTGGCCCGGGCCGATTTCAACCACTTGTTGTTCAGGCCTG
>CAZHOC010001271.1:0-2342 GCA_964534295.1 uncultured Bacteroidia bacterium
GGGTCTTCTTTAGGGTTTCCGGTTCCCGGAACGTAAGTAAGACCATTATCACCTTCATTATTTTGGCCATCATTGGCCGCGAGTTGAGCGTTCTGCGGAGCAAGCAACTCCTCATCCTCAAATACCATAATGCTACCCGTATAGCAAGCCAGCCAAATTGACTTGGTGATAGGGTCGAAAGTGATGCCAATTGGTTTCTCTTGTGTTTCTACCGTTTGGCTGATGGTCATATTTTCAGTGGCAACTTTACTTAAGCTATTGCCACGATAATTTGCAACATATAGGTAATTGCCTTCGGATGACAAAACCATTGATCTGGGACTAAGACCAGATTCTACTTCACCGGCCATGCGCCCACGTACTAAGTCATACTTGCGCACAAGTCCTTCTCTATCTAGGGTGAGGTATAGATAGCGGTCATCTGGTCCTAAGACAAGATGTCTGGGAGTATCCCCTACATCATCAATCCAACTGACACTACCATCGGTCAATTTTAAGATCGCAATCTTGTCTTCTCCCATGACTGAGATATAGGCATTGCGGCCTTTACTATCAATGGCAATTCCTCTGGGATAGCGACCAAGGGGAATCCGTTTAATTTCCGTTTCGCTATTTAAGTCTACTATACTTAAATCTCCGCTGCACCAATTCGTAACCAATAAGATCCGATTATCAGGACTCACGGCTAAATATTTGGGCACGCATCCAACCTCAACCACATTTTCAATCTCAAGTGTTTGAGTATTAATCTTGTAGACAAAGCTTTTGTCGTAGTCTTTGCTGATATCACAATTATCATTGCCGGGATTGTTAAACCCTTTACCAGTCATGCTGTAATTGGATACCCAAGCATATTGCCCATCAGATGAAAAGGCGACTTCTACCGGAGCCCCGGAGGCCGTACCTTCATATCCTCTCAGATTGAAGTTTGAAAGATTGACCTTATCAGAGATGGTCTTGATTTGATTATAATTTCGATCGTAGACAGTGATAGAGTGTCTATACATCATATTTTGGGCAAAGAATCTTCCGTTGCCAGAATAGACGATAGATTTGGGGCGGATGTCTCCCCTGATCACTTTCTTTAGGCGAAGGCCATTAGCGGTTTTTGCATCAATTGGATTTTGCCCGCGGGCATTACCATTTGCATAAGATTTTGTAACAGATTGGGGCGTCAGGTTTCCGTTTTGCCCCCAGACAGGAAGGTAAAGTAAAGTAAGACAGGAAATAAGTAAGCCAAATAGAATCCGTACCATGGTATTTGTTGGCTGGTGTTTGAGACCACAATATAAGATTTGCACTTAGACAAACCCAATATTATCTAAATTCTTACATGAGAATTATCGAATAACCTTGATGCGGGATAAATTTTGATGACTGTAAAATTGTCCTTGCAGCTACTGTTTTAAGTGCTCGATATTTAAGACCGTTGGATTGATTTTTTGGAATTTATACATCGCGTGCGCAAAGGTTTCTGCACTTTCTTGATCAATATACGGGCCGACCAATAATTTGTACACTGGGATTTTATTGACCTCTTCACAGTACACCCATACATCGTCCTTCCAGTACTTTTGGAAACGATCTAATTGAGCTTCTAGCTCGGTAAAAGCAGTATAACTTCCTACCAATAAAGCATAGTTCATCGGGACCTTTTCCTCTCCTCTGGTCTGGCCATAATTCGCCAAGCTGAATCTTTCTAAACCGGGTACTTCTAAAATGATTTGAGCATTTTCGCGAGCTGCACTTTCCACACCAGCGGCTGGCTCCATGCCACGACTTTGCATATTTACCGGGAAGTCATTCATAGCAATTACCTCTTTTTCTTCTGGTAATTGGGCTGGGAAATCGTCCTCGATTCGTAAGTCTGCTAGATTGGTACCCAGATCACTTAGATGACCAACTATACCGGTAGTTAAATCGCTCAAATGACCTACGGGACTACCTTCTTCAGCAGATAGCATATTTGCTGCGAAATAGACATTCTGGCCCGCAGGGTCCTCATTTTCTTGATAATGAATAACCCATAATCTGACTTCTTCCTTTTGGCTGAGCTCCTCCATATGCTTTTCCAACATGACGTTGAGGGTTTGGGGAGCAATAAAACCACTTGCTTTGCCGAGCAGTTGACCATATGGAGAAAAGAACAATACCGTCGGATAGCTAAAGACTTCATGCTCTTGAATCCACATCACATCGAAATCTTCAGCGCTAGGATTGATTCTAGCGGCCAAATAATTATTGTCTATATAAGAAGCAAGATCTTGGTCTTTCCATGTCTTGCGTTCCATGCGCCGACATTGACGATCTTTGTCCTTATATACATATACGAAATAGGGAGT
>CAZHOC010001272.1:0-2340 GCA_964534295.1 uncultured Bacteroidia bacterium
CCAATTCTCATGACAATGTCTTCTTTATGCAGGTAGGGAGTAACGATGGCTTTCAACATGATCCGCTATGCAAATTCATAAAAAGAGATGGCTGGCGCGGATTGCTTTTGGAACCTCAGCCCTCTGCCTTCGAGAGCCTACAGTACATCTATCAAAATGATTCGGTCACGCCGATCAACCGGGCTCTAGACCAAGAAGATAAGAAACGAAAATTGTTTAAAGTTGCTTTTTCAAAAGCCCGTTGGGCAACTGGCCTGAGTTCTTTCAATCGCTCTCAACTAGTAGCGATGCTCAAGTCTGGCCATATTTCTAGACAGTGTGAAAAGTATGGCATTCAAATGCCAGAAAAGGAAGAAGATGTAATTGGCTATGATTGGATACAATGCTCAAGTTTTGAGACCTTGATCAGTGAGAACGAAGTTCAAAACGTCGATCTCGTCCATATTGACACAGAAGGGTATGATTTTGAGGTTTTGAAGCTATTCCCCTTTTGCTCCTTCCAACCCAAGCTGGTCATCTTCGAGCACAGCCATCTTACCGCCGATGATCGGCAAGCTGCCGCCAAAATGCTTGAGGAACGTGGATATAAAGTGGAAAGTTATGGAGCAGACACCCTAGCCTTGAGTCAGTAGGCTATTACTACATAAAGGTTAGGACAGTTGTTGAGCCATCTGAGTTTGTAGGTTCTGAGCAACCTTTCTTGCTTGCTCAGCAAAATCTTCTCCTTGACCAGCATAGATGATGCCTCTGGAGGAGTTGATTAGCAGTCCTATATCTTGGTTTTGTCCATATTGGGTAACGGCTTCTACGGTTCCGCCTTGGGCCCCGACGCCTGGAACCAATAGGAAATGTGCTGGTGCAATTCGACGGATTTCGGCAAACTTTTCTGGATGGGTAGCACCAACTACATACATAAGATTGGAATCTGTGCCCCACTCTTGGGCCTTTCGCATCACTTTTTCGTACAATGGCACTCCTTCTTCCTGCTGGGTCATCTGAAAATCCTGACTCCCCTTGTTAGAGGTCAAGGCCAGCAGTATGACCCACTTACCTTCAAATTCTAGGAAAGGCATCACGGAGTCGATTCCCATGTAGGGGGCCACTGTTACCGCATCGAAGTCTAAGGTTTCGAAAAACGTTTTCGCATACATCTTAGACGTATTACCAATATCTCCTCGTTTGGCATCAGCAATGGTAAATATCTCCTTTGGAATGTAGGCCATGGTTTTGGCTAAGGACTCCCACCCTTTGGCCCCTAAAGATTCGTAGAAGGCTAGATTAGGCTTGTACGCCACACATAGATCATGGGTAGCGTCGATAATCTGTTTATTGAATTCGAAAACAGGATCATCACAGGAAAGAAGGTGTTCTGGAATGCGATTAAGGTCGGTATCTAAGCCAATACACAAAAAGGATTGCTTGGTCTTGATTTGTGCAATAAGTTCCTCTCTATTCATTTTCTTCTTTGGTAAATCTAGCACCCTACAGTTACACCGAAAGACCATTCACTGCTTCCACACTAACGATCTCCGGCAATTGACCTCTGATCGCCTGCTCTATGCCCGCACGCATAGTCATGGCAGACATACTACACCCTTCGCAAGTACCGAGCCACTTGATCTTTACGATATGATCTTCCGTGACATCTACGACCTCCACATTACCTCCATCAACAGCCAAATGAGGCCTTACCTCGTTCAAGGCTTGGTCTATTTTGGATATTAACTTTTGTTTCTCACTAGTTGACATCTATTCAATTGTATTTAAAGCATGATGCTCCTAGTACCTTTTCAGCAACAAAGAGCTTGAATCAATACATCCTATAACTAAGGTACAAAAAAATGCACTATTGAGTTTTAATCTGCACCATCTGCGTGGGAGCTTTCATCTCGTTTCTCATAGCTACTTGACGAGCCGTATTTTCGGCTATTTGCATAATAGCCTGCTTTGTAATGGGATGATCCTCCAGTACGATAGGCTTGCCTGCGTCACCCGCCTCTCTCACCGCCTGAACCAAAGGAAGTTGACCTAATAGCACTGTATTTGCCATTTTAGCCAGCTTTTTTCCCCCCCCTTCACCAAATAAAAAGTATTTATTGTCAGGAAGTTCCTCAGGGGTGAACCAGGACATATTTTCTACGACGCCAAGGATAGGTACATTGACAGAGGGTAGCATAAACATATTCATGGCTTTTACTGCATCGACCACCGCTACTTCCTGTGGCGTAGTGACCATCACTGCTCCAGTGACGGGTACAGACTGAACCAAACTCAGTTGAATGTCCCCTGTTCCTGGAGGAAGATCAACTACTAGATAGTCTAATTCCGGCCAGATCGTAT
>CAZHOC010001273.1:0-2339 GCA_964534295.1 uncultured Bacteroidia bacterium
AGCTTTAGAGATAAGCGTTCTGCGAAGCAAACTTGCCTCCCTTAAGATCCTTCGACGGCGCTCAGAAAGACAAGTAGAGTGGTAAAGGTCACCTCTTTAGTTCATTTCGCCAAAGGCTCGACGAGAAATCTCCGTGGGTACAAATCGGATTGACCATTGGATAGACAGGAGACTTCTCACCCATAAAGGAATTCGAAGTGAACCCCTTGGGGATAGAGGATTAAGCGTTCTGCGAAGCAGAGAAAAAAATGTCGAATGTCCAATGCCGAACGCTAAATGAGGAAGGGATTGACAAACCTTCGAAATTCATGATTCATTATTCGACATTCCTCATTCCTTCTCTCCCCAACGATATCCTTTTGGATTTAGACCAATGAGGTCAATCACACGATGAGTAACCGTATCTACTACCTCTTCAATCGTCTGCGGACGTGAGTAAAAGGAAGGAATGGCAGGAGTAATGATCCCACCAGCGCGGGTAACGGTCTCCATATTTTGGATGTGGATCAAATTGAGGGGCGTGTCTCGAACCACGCAAATCAATTGGCGACGTTCTTTGAGGATGACATCGGCGGCCCGAGTGATCAAATCATCAGAGAAGCCACTGGCGATCCGGCCCAGCGTACCCATAGAACAAGGGATGATCACCATGTGCATATATCGAGCGGAGCCCGAAGCAAAAGGGGCCATATAATCGGTGCGATCATAGACCTTAAAAGGAAAGTCCATCTCCTCTTGCAGCTCATGCTGCCACACATCGGGAGCGTTCTTGGAAAGTACTACCCCCACTTCGACATTATCAAAAGCACTTAATTGCTTCAAAAATCGCTGCGCATAGATACTTCCGCTCGCTCCTGTAATCCCGACGACAATTTTCTTTAAATCCACTACCTATCTTTATATCGTAATTGTAAAGCTATGTATGCTTAACATTATAAAAGGCGTTTGGTTAACATTAAAACCAATTGAATTTAAATCTTATGTGGAAATCCATTTTGCTGATCTTTCTTGCGAGCACGGTTTTGATTGCCTGTGCGCAAAATCGAGCCCAACAAACTGAAGCCAAAGAAACCTCAGCTAGTCCTTTTTCTGAAGAAGAAAAAGTCGTTAAAACCGAAGATGAGTGGAAAGCTCAACTCACTGATTTACAATATTATGTAGTCCGTAAAGAAGGAACCGAGCGTCCTTTTACCGGCGAATATTGGGATAACAAGAAGAAAGGTACTTATACCTGTGTAGCTTGTAATCTTCCTCTCTTCTCTTCTGATACGAAGTTCCGTTCTGGTACAGGATGGCCAAGCTTTTATGATGTCCTTACCGAGGGCAATGTGGGCTCAGAAGTCGATAATACCTTAGGTATGACTCGTACTGAAGTACACTGTAATCGTTGTGATGGCCACTTAGGGCACGTATTCCCTGATGGTCCCAATCCCACTGGCTTACGCTATTGTATCAACTCCGCCTCGCTCAATTTTATCGCTGATGGGATGAAAACCCTTGAAGATGATGATGCGGAGCATGATCATGAGGAGGGCACGAATCAGAACTAAAGAATTGGCTCTCTGAGCATTAAGATAAACTATTCTCTAGCAATCCCGGAAGGTGCCCAATGGATACCTATCCGGGATTTTTTTATTGGAGATATTTCTTTACTGCAGATAAATTGGCGGTAAAAAGCTATCAAAACTGTGGCGATGCTCTCTTGAGACCTTCTTTAATATGTACAGCTTTCAGTAACTTGATAGAATAATCCTGATTCTGAAGTCAAAATCACCAATCCCGAAAATGATATAACACAGCCGACTTTCTTGGTACTAACTACTATCTACTTCCTACTAAAATATGTCTGAATCTCGCCCCCCCATTAGGATTCTGCCTACTATCGTTGTTTCCCAGTTTCTATGCACCTCATTATGGTTCGCCGGCAATGGCGTTATGGGAGATCTAATCAAGACTTTTGCCCTTAACGACTCTGCTCTCAGCAGTATGACTTCTGCCGTACAGTTTGGCTTTATAGTTGGCACTCTGATCTTCGCTATTCTTAGCATTGCCGATCGTTTTTCCCCTTCTAGAGTGTTTTTTGTGAGTGCACTATTAGGCGCATTAGCCAATTTATGTGTGATACTGGAGCAAAATAATTTCGAAACCCTTATTCTTTTTCGCTTTTTGACCGGCTTTTTCTTAGCCGGTATTTATCCCGTAGGGATGAAAATAGCGGCTGATTATTACGCAAGTGGTTTGGGCAAATCTCTGAGTTATCTAGTGGGAGCCTTGGTCTTAGGGACGGCTTTTCCCCATGTGTTACAGGCCACTGTCTTGGATTTTTCTTGGCAGTATGT
>CAZHOC010001274.1:0-2339 GCA_964534295.1 uncultured Bacteroidia bacterium
GGGTTAGGTGGCGAGAGCATGATATGTGCCGTGTGAGTGCCCGGATCCATAATCCATGGGGCCCCTGGAAAAGCTGGCTCAAGGGACAAGCCCGTGCTCATTTCTGTCGCAAAGGGTAAGTAGACCACATAGCGATAGCTGGCATTGCTCAATTGATCGGTAGCGACATCATAAGTAGCCTCTTTACCGGAGAGAATATGCAAGGTAGCGCCTTTTTCGGGCATCTTGAGCGTTCCGGCACGGGCTTCTGCTTCCCGGGCTTCGAATATTTGCGCTCTGTCTTTGCCCTCAGCTCTTAGCTCGCGACCTCTTGCCATAAATGGCTCTAAATCCTTGTGATATGCAGCGACGCTAAATCCAGCTTGATTGGGATTATCCGCTAAGCAAATCATATGATTGGTGCCTTCGCGTAAGGTGACAAGCTTGCCTTCTGCATCATAACCTAAAACGGTAGCTCCTTCTCGATCTGCTTTAGGGGCAGCTTTGAGAGCGGCACCGATTTGGGCTTCGAGATTGGGAATCTCCTGCGCACAACTCGTAAGGTACAGCAGGCAAAATGGCAGCAGTAGTAGCGTCGAAAATTTCATTAAGTAGGGTTTAAGGATGTATCTAATTTAATGTAGCGGATTTTTTTCGTTTTTTGAAAAAAAGTACACAAACAATGATCGTTACTATCGTGCACGTTTGGGTCAAGCCCGAACATATTGATGCCTTTATCAAGGCTACTCTTGTCAATCACGAAAACTCCATCAAGGAAGCCGGCAACCGCCGTTTTGACTTTTTACAATCCGCCGAAGATCCAGGTAAATTCACCCTTTACGAGGTTTACGAGACTGAGGAAGATGTCAAGGCACACAAAACTACGGAGCATTATCTCACTTGGCGCGAGACTGTCAACGATTGGATGGCTCAGCCTCGCAAAGGCGTTCGTCATGTAGTGATGGGACCTACAGATCCTGATTTATGGTAAATGCATTTCAGTGGGCAGCCAGTCCGGCGCTTCATTTTGGCTTAGGCAAGCGAGACTTGATTGCTCCTTTGGCGGCCTCCTTCGGAGAACGCTGCCTCATACTGTTAGGAGGGCAATCATTTGTCAATAGCGAGCATTGGCCAGCCCTTCAGCAGGCTTTTGATGATGCAAAAGTCCAATGGCAAAGCCATGCGATCACGGGGGAACCTTCGCCTCAGATGATTGATAGCTGCGTCGCGGAGTTTCGAGAGTGGCAGCCCCAAGTGGTGGTGGCTATTGGTGGAGGGAGCGTGCTTGATGCAGGCAAGGCCATTGCAGCTATGTTTAACGAAATCGAGGGCGTCAAATCCTATCTAGAAGGCGTAGGCGAAAGTAAACCTTCTGGCACGACCCTGCCTTTTATAGCGGTTCCAACTACCTCTGGTACAGGCAGCGAAGCCACCAAAAACGCCGTACTCTCCGAAGTCGGGCCCAATGGCTTCAAAAAATCATTACGCCACGATGCCTACATACCCAATATCGCGATCCTTGATCCCGAACTCACTCGTTCGGCGCCGCCGGCCGTAAGCATGAGCAGCGGTATGGATGCCTTCACCCAGCTTTTGGAGGCCTATCTTTCGAGCAAGGCGAGTCCCTTGAGCGATGCTTTGGCTTTGGATGGCTTGCGATTGATTAGTACATGCTTGCCAGCCGTCTGGGAGGATGGCGACAATCTCAATGCTCGCGCGGGCATGAGTTATGCCGCCATGCTATCGGGTTTGTGTCTTGCTAATGCAGGCTTGGGGTTGGTGCATGGCTTTGCCTCTTCGATTGGGGGGCGGATCGAGATTCCGCATGGTTTGCTTTGTGCGCGGCTGATGGCTCCAGTCAATCAAGTAACTTTGGCCGCTATCCGCGAACGCCAAGCCTGGTCGCCTGCATTTGCTAAGTATGTGCAAGTGGGTAAATTGTTTCATCCCCAGACTGGGCACCGTGCAGATGATTATTATGCCGATGCGTTGATAGAGACCATTGCCATTTGGACCGAGAAGTTTGGCCTAGCCCCGATAGAAGCCTTCGGCATGGTCGCAGATATGAACCCAGAGATCGTGGCCAACACCAGTCAGAAAAATCATCCGATCAAGCTGGCTCAAGCAGAAGTGGCGAGTTGTTTGGAGGGATGAGCGTTCTGCGCAGCAGTAAAGAAAAAGTAAAGATGCTTCGACGGGACTCAGCAGGACAAAGGGGTTTGTAAATTAGCCTTTGATAATCTTTGTCACCTTAAGCGAAGTCGAAAGGCCCTTGGAGAGATAAAGATAGCACCTGGTAGAGGCGCAAAATTTGTTGAGCGTCTTAGAGTTAGAAACATGGTTACGTATTAAAGTTTAGT
>CAZHOC010001275.1:0-2338 GCA_964534295.1 uncultured Bacteroidia bacterium
CTTAAAGCCGTAATTGAAATAGATGTCCATGTCTACACATGGTAAGGAAAGCAATTTGCCTGTAAAGACAAAACTTAAGGAGTGTGGCTATTTCCTAATACATAACCTACTATAGATGTTGGCAATATGACCTCCTCCAAATGAACGGATAGCTGAAAGTTATACATTGTCTTCTGAGTTGTCATTATTTACAATATTTGGTGTAAGAAAAATTTTAGCGTATAAATGAACATTTGGTTAGTGCAAAATTTATTTTCCTTGCTCTAATTTTTTTTAATTGTTTGATAGCCCTGTGCTGTGATACAGTGAAATTTCTCATCACCTGTGTCTTTCTTTACTTTCTCAATTGCTTCTTGAATCTGAAGGCCTTCTGCCATATATGAGTAAAACAGATAATTGATTTTGATCGCTGTTTGTGGGGGTAAGTCTCCTGCATATCCAATGATTCCAAAGAATGGTTGGATATCAACACATTGACTAGCTATTTGAATCGCATTTAAGCCTTTACAAGTTGTCATGTTAAGGACAGTAGTGTGGTCCGCTGCACTATTAAGTCCTTTCAAAGGCTCTTCGAGTTCAGTCCAATAAACAGGTTCTGATGTGTGTTTGAAGCCTATACATGTCTTATTTCCATGACTTACAAAGTGAAGTAGAAACCTTCTTCCTTCTGCACTTTCACCTGTTAATAGATTTATTTCATTAAGTAGAGTCTGTCCATGAAGTAGGCTCTTGGCCATCATGGTATCCAGTAGAATGGACCGCGGGGTCTGTTTGTTTCTTATTTTAGGCTGGCATTGCCATGATATTCTAACATTTTACCATCACTTTAGAGTAAAACGGTCTATTTATTCACTTGGTAGTACTTACAGGACAGACCTCTCCTGTTGTTTAGGTCATTTATTCCTCATCTTAACCCTGTATCAACTCAACCCGGGCCATAACATGCTGCGACAAGACCCGGAAGTTGTAGCCTATTACGCTCCACATCACCTTTGAACAAAAGCCTTTCCAACCTTTCCAGCTACATCGACCAATATTGAACCCTCGTTTCAGGTTTGAAATACTGGCTTCTATGCCACTTCGCCATTTGCGAAGACGTGTCTCCATATTCTTACTGCTGGCCCGGTTACGCATTCTGGGGGTTACTTTATTGAATACCACATTGACCAAAGAGTTATCAAGGTTCTTATGAGCAGCAAAGCCTCCATCAGCAGCAACACTGCGAGGTATCTTGCCATAAGTATCTGTTATTGAGGACAGTGTCGGGTTGAACAGAGTGGAGTCTGATGGATTACCTTTTAGCACTTCGCAGCCCAGAATCAAGCCACTTTTGCTATCTGATAATAGTACTTTATGACCAAACTCGCTTTTACGACCCTTGACGATAATATCAGTATGCTGCTCATAGATGCTAAATACCTTTTGGTCATTAGAAACCTTTTCGCCAAGTACCTCCCATTGATAAGTCATTTGGTAAACCTGATCCAGTAAGGGTAGTAACTCATCGAGCTGGGCACACAAGACAAGGCCTTTAGCTGTCTTAATCTCTGTGCAATAATCTTTTTTTTTAGCAAAACGGGAGACCTGATTGATGGTCTTAGTGAGCAGCTTTAATTGCTTGACAAATAGAGTAGTACGCTTGTCAGCTTTGCTGTTATTAATAGCGAAGAAGTTCTTTTTAGCTCCTTTGCTATAATTAATGTGCTTAATGCCTTCCTGCTCTGCTAACTGAGCCAGCAAGCGATGGGACTCCTTGATACAATCCCAAACCAGGCTGTTATTGGTAGGAGCATGTATATTACTCTCTACCACAGTGGTATCCATTCTAATCTTATCCAGATCTTCGATGCCTTCTTTAATGGCAATCTTATTGATCTCAAATAAAAGCTCAGTGAGCTTTTCAGCACTGATACGAGAGATATATTTGTTCCACACCTGAAAGCTATATGACTTACGCCCGTCCAGTTTTAAAAAAGCTTTACAGACATAGGAGTCCCTCTGCATGTAGTCTAAGTCCCTGTAATTTAGCTTCTTGAACTCTTTAAATATACCAGCACGTACTACCTGATCAACGCTTGGAGAGTCCTGACGTCCCAGCACAGAGGGTGCTTGTCC
Source organism: uncultured Bacteroidia bacterium (assembly GCA_964534295.1). GTDB lineage: Bacteria > Bacteroidota > Bacteroidia > J057 > J057 > JBCAWW01. The sequence continues at coordinate 2,116 of CAZHOC010001275.1, forward strand.
CTGAGTAATGTCATCAGATAGTAGTTTGATGAGATGAGGGTTTTGAGTAAGAATCAAGTCAATAAGACCTAATTCGGGGTCGTTTCGCCAGTCAACCTTCTCGAACTGAAGTAGGGCTTGATTTATGAGTTTCAAGAGTTTTTTTTCAAAAAAGCAGATTAACCCACAAACAGCAACAAAAACAGCACTTTTTTGTGAAGTAGGACTTTATAGACAGACTCTA
>CAZHOC010001276.1:0-2338 GCA_964534295.1 uncultured Bacteroidia bacterium
TCGATAATAGCGGGGGGATTTTCTTTGTTCCCAACGGAATCCCAGATCCAAACGACCTGCTTGATATAGAGGCCAATGTAGGCGTGATTGGAGACAATCAGGGCCCGGTTCCGACAGTGCCCATTGCTTGTACAAGCCCAGCTATTGATGCAGGGGACACCAACAATGCTCCTCCAGAAGACGCCAGAGGCAAAGCCCGAAATGGAGCCGCAGATATAGGGGCCTATGAATTCATTCCTAACGATATTTCCATTTTCAATCTCTCCAGCAATGGTCCCGGTTCCTTGCCACAAGCCGTCCTCTTGGCATGTCCCGGAGACACCCTCAGATTGGATGGTCTGACAGGCAATCTGCATTTAGATCAAACCTTATTTATAGATAAAGACCTAAGCATTTTAGGAAATCCATTAAATGATATCTTCCTGCGCGGAGGCGATAGTATCCGCTTGATGCAAATAGATACAGCTGTAAATGCCTACCTCCGTTGGCTTAATTTCTATGATGCTAACCCAAGCAATTATGGTGGTGGAGCTATTCAAAACAATGGTAATCTAAAGGTTGAGCAATCTACTTTTGCCAGAAATACGGCTCGATCAGGAGGAGCCATCGCCAATTACGGCTTGAGCGATACTGCAAAGCTTACAGCTATCAATTGTACGTTTTCGGGTAACGAAGCTATTTTCTTAGATGGCGGTGCCATCGATAATCGTAATATCAGTGCCCCTGCGAGCTTGAGCTTAACTCATTGTACTTTTACCCATAATCAGGCTTTTTCAAAAGGTGGGGCTATATATGTTGATGCGGCTAGTTCTGCAGAATCTGTCAATAGCATCTATTCCGGAAATGCTGCCTCAGAAGGGCCAGAAATCTATGGCTCCTTGACCTCTCTTGGTAATAATCTAATCGCCAACGATCTTGACTTGTCTCTTCAGGCGGATAATGATTTGGTAAATATTAGTGTTGTCCTCAACCCTCTTGGACAGTACGGCGGGCCTACTACCACTCATAGCTTCAATATTCAAGCGATCGCAATAGACCAGGGCAAGCCCCTTAGTGATATCAGTACAGATCAAAGAGGCGAGCCAAGAGTATTTAATGGGACCCCCGATATTGGTGCCTTTGAATTTAATCCAGCAACTTCGGTCCAGCCAGAAATAGTCAACGCTTTTAAACTTTATCCCAATCCTAACAATGGTCAATTTAGCATCGCTTGGGAGGGAGCCGTTCCGCGAGGAGCGCTAATCAAAATCCACAATCAAGCTGGCCAAACAATCTTACAGACCAGATTGCTGGAGGCCCAGACTCAAATAGATTTACCACCTAATGTCGCGAAAGGGCTTTATTTTCTGCAAATTGTAGAGGAAACCAGGCGATTAAGCCAGACATTTATCGTCCAATAGATTGAAAAAAGTCCTTTCATCTTCCCGCCTTCCATATTGGTCATTGGCCTTTTGTGGAGCCATATTGCTGTTTTCAGCAGCCAATGTGCAGTGGAATCCAGTACGATGGGAAGGAATTGTCCGCTCAGACGGCAAGGGATATTTTGCTTATCTGCCGGCCGTTTGGGTGTATCAGGATTTAAATTTTGGCTTCTTCGAAGAACTTGAGGGTAAAAAGTACTACCAAAAGCATCTGTATTATGATTATCGATTCGATGCCGAAGGAGGCAAAGTCAATCGCTATTATGCAGGTACCGCCTTTTTGCTCAGTCCCTTTTATCTGCTTGGGCATGGTGTAGCGAAACTAAGTTCCTTTGATGAAGATGGTTATAGTTTACCTTACTATATCTCCGTCCATTTTGGAGCGATATTCTACAGCCTTTTAGGCCTGTACCTATGCATTTTGCTGTTGCGGGATTTCCAGATCAAAGATCTTTATATCAGCTTGGTTTTACCCGCTATTCTTTTAGGAACCAACTTTTTTTACTATCCGATGATGGAGGCATTGATGTCTCATCATTTTTCTTTTTGTGTGATCACAGGCTTGCTATTGGCAAGTCGTCGCTGGCTAGGCGGCAATGATAAAGCACTATTGTGGATGGGCCTTTGTATGGGCGTGATCGTTTTACTGCGCCCTATCAATTTGGTGATATTGTTCCTGCTGCCCTTCATGGCAGAAAACATCCAAAGCTTTGGCAAGAGGATTAAACAAAGCTTTTTACAAAACTGGGTAATTTGGCTTTTAGCTATTTTAGGAGCCCTGTTGATTGGGAGTATTCAACTGGGCTGTTATTATCTCGCCACAGCTAGTCCTTGGGTCTACTCTTATGGCCCATACAAGATTGATCTGACTAATCCCCATTTCTGGCAGATGCTGTTTAGTTATCGCAAGGGCTTCT
>CAZHOC010001277.1:0-2336 GCA_964534295.1 uncultured Bacteroidia bacterium
GATCGTAGACATATGAGCTTGCTTCTGCGTCATAAGGCATTAGGCGGACATCATCAATAAAGGCAGTAAAGGTTCCTTGCCCTGTAAATTTGAGTTTTACAGAGGCATACCAGTCAGGACAACCGGACGCAGGTATGGATACTTTACCTTCTACTTTTTGCCAGCCCTCAATCACAGGACCAGTGGGTTGTAGGGTAACACCTACACCCGCACAGTTTGAGGCAGCATCAATGAGATCGACGACTACACTCACATTAGAGGGGGTATTTGAAGCATCTTGCTTTACCCATAAACTCAATAAGTATTCTTCAGAAGCAGCACTTGAACTTTGCAGCTTCACAGTAGGAGTACCATTTACGCTAGTTTCTAAGGCTTCAATGTTATCGACTGAACTTCCCGATACTTTTAATGAATACTGGCCAGTATGTGCTTCAGTTTTAACTACGTTTACTAGGTTGGGTATGCCAAAGTGGCCAAAATGATTGTCATAGGTAGGCGAACTTCCATTGGTTTGGCTAAAGCCCTCAATGTCTTCAAAGCCTGTATAGGCAATTTCGTAATAAGCAGCATTTGCCGCTCGCATAATAGGCAGAGTATGGTCATAACCAAAGATGGCTGCAGAAGGAATATCTAAGGCATTTTGATTCTCTAGTTCAAAACCATATGGGCTAAATTGAGAAACTTTATTGGCTCTAATCCAAGCATCGGGATCATTGTTAGCCGGATTTACCCAATCATAGGGCGTGAAATCATCATAAACTCCCTCTACTGCTAATTCAGGATTGATCTGTCCAGAAACATCCACCTGAGTGCGATTTTCTTTATAAGCATAAGACTTCTCCCCTCGCCAAATGCCTCTATCCCCAAGAAGGTAGGGATTGTAATTACTTGTGGTTTGATAATTGGCTTGTTCAACAAGGTTTGCATCTCTGAAATCAGATGCCCAATCGTCAGAAAATTCGACTGCTTCAGCATGGAGGATATTTTCAAATGTAGTGGAAACCGGTATAAACGCATCACAGGCAGCACTATTAGCGGTTGAAAAAGGAGTATTCCCGCTGCCATCATCTAAAGTAACTGAAGTTGGAGAGTTAATGGGGGCATAAGCTATTTGCCAAGCTCCGGGGTTTGACAGGTTATTAATGTTAGATACTGGGATTGTAAAACAAATATCTTCGCTGGATGTACCTGGAATATAGATACCAAAAATCACAGATGGCCCACCACTGTTATACTTTAAGCTTAGCGAATTAACGTCTAAGTTGGGGAATTCCTGATTTAAGATTGGCACAAATGGGGCAAGGATAGGGTCCTGTGGAGAAAAAATAATACTTGAGCTTTGAGTAAAGTCATGATTAGGATTTGCCTGTAGCATTGCATTCATCACATCAAGTAAGACCCAACCTGTAGTCAATGGAGAAGCGCCAGGAGGCGGACTTAACGAAACAATCTGACCAACAGACGCGCTTTGTTGATTACGTCTTCCTGAACGAATGGTCTTCACGCTAAAAGGTGTAGTCGAACTCAGACTTTGATCATTATAACAGTAGACATTCCATGAGCCACTACCGGGACTTGTTTCTTCTACCTTTGCCACAGTAAGCTTTTCTTCAGTACTAGTTCCTAGAACGAGCAATTCATCTCCTGGGGAGTAGATATTTGCTTCCGACGTTAATATCGGGAAGCTTAAAAGGTTATTAGCTTGGGACAGATTGGAGATACTTTTTACATAGCCGATATTACGGTATGCTGGTTCAAGTCCCTCATAATACCAATGTCCTGCATAATTGTAAGTATAAATCGGATCATCAAATTCATTAGTAACGGTCGTCAAAAGGGGTGTGCCCGTTTCTGCATCAAAAAGAAGGTTTTTAGAGTAAGTGCGAGAGTTCATATAAACTTGCTCGACTTCTTCTTGGATCCCATATTCTTGAATTACTTTAACATTCGTTACCGTGCGAAGAGTAGTATAGGAGCGATCAAAGGATGGCCAGAGAGAAGGAAACGGAATAACACCAACTACATCTACATTTGCCTGCCATGTTTTTGAATGAGCTTCTGTCCGAGTTTCACGCATGCTAGTGAATTGGTCAAAATCTCTTCCTAAGATGGCTGTAGTGGTTAACCCATCATCGGTTAATACATTTACGAGATTGTCAAGATAACCTTTGGTATCGACCGAGTAGCGATATTTTGATTGCGAAATAAAGTCTCCATTCACATATCCTGATTGAGAATATTGGGTCATTTGCTTAGGCTTCCCATGCATATCATTTAATACAATGGAATAACCTTGAGAAAAAGATTGCTCATTAATCTCAATCGTTGAGAATAAG
>CAZHOC010001278.1:0-2330 GCA_964534295.1 uncultured Bacteroidia bacterium
TTACAGCCTCTTCTAAAGATTCGTGCTCAAGCACAAAACCCCCTGGTATCGCCCAACTACCTTCAAAAGGTGGATATTTACGCTCGATCAATAAAACCGAAATCCCTTTTTGGGGTTGATATCCAAAGACGACTGCATCAACTGCTAAATGAATGTTATTTTTGTCCGACATCTCCTCTAAGGTAACATTTTCTGCGGCTTGATCGTAATAAATGTGTAATTTGTACGCAAATTTGATTTCAATCTTATATGAAATTTCTCCGACTCGCCGGTGCTTCTCTCAATCAGACCCCACTTGCCTTTGCTCAAAACAAGCAAAACATTCTCGATGCGATTGCCATGGCAAGGGAGCAAAAGGTAGATATCCTTTGCCTGCCTGAGCTAGCGCTGAGTGGTTACGGTTGTGAAGATGCTTTCTTTAATGAATATGTACTAGAAAAATCATTGGTCGGACTGAAGGCCGTGATTGAGGCCTCGGCTGGAATGACGATCTCAGTTGGGCTTCCCCTCAAGTATGCTCATGTGATCTACAATACAGTAGCTCTGATTCATGATGAGCAGTTATTGGGTTTTGTCGCAAAGCAAGACTTGGCGGGAGACGGTATCTACTATGAACCTCGTTGGTTCAAACCTTGGCCAGATAATGAGGTCGGAGCGGTAGAGCTTTGGGGAGAATCGTTCCCCGTAGGTGATATCCTCATCGAAGTCGGCGGCGTAAGGATGGGAGTAGAAATATGTGAGGATGCTTGGAATGGCATTCGACCCGCGCAGGATCATTACATTCATAATGTCGACATCATACTCAACCCAAGTGCGTCCAATTTCGCTTTTGGTAAGTCCCTCATCCGGGAACGCCTAGTCACGGAGGCTAGCCGCTCCTACAATTGTACTTACGTATACAGTAATCTGGTGGGGAATGATGCTGGGCGTATCATTTTTGACGGGGAGGTACTAATCTCTCAAGGAGGTGAACTATTGGCCAGGAATGAGCGTTTTGATATGCGCGAGGTTGACGTCTTAAGTACTGTGGTAGATGTCGAAAGTGTTCATATCCATCGGAAAAAATCATTCAACTTTCGCCCAGAAGAGGCTCCGTTCCTCGTAGAGGTCCCCTACCAATGGACCGAACAGGAGCCACAGGCCGATAAGCCCATCACCCCACAACTCGAAAGCAAAGAAGAAGAATTTTACCTAGCGGAAACCCTCGCACTTTGGGACTATATGCGCAAATCCTACAGTCGTGGCTTTGTATTGTCTCTCTCAGGCGGAGCTGACTCCTCTTGTTGTGCAGTTTTATGTGCGGAGGCGATCAATCGTGCTAGCAAGGTCCTCGGTGAGGAACGCATAAAAGAGGTGCTAGCCTACGCTCAATTAGACTGGAATCGTCCAATCGTAGAGCAGTTATTGACCTGTGTCTATCAAGCAACGGCCAATAGTGGAGATGAAACCGAAGAAAGCGCTCGGGAACTTGCCAAAGGCCTTGGCGCTACCTATCACTATTGGGAAGTAGAGGCGATTCATCAGCAGTATATCGGCCTTGCTGAACAAGCTATCGGACGTCCCCTGACTTGGGAAAAGGATGATATCACGCTCCAAAACATACAGGCGCGTTTACGTTCTCCGGGTATCTGGATGCTTGCTAACATCAATAAAGCCTTGCTGATTACCACCAGTAACCGTTCGGAAGCTGCGGTAGGTTATGCAACTATGGACGGCGATACTTCTGGCGGTTTGGCACCACTGGCGGGAATGGATAAGGCGAGTCTTTTGTCTTGGCTCGGCTGGGCCGAACGCCAGCTCCCAGTGCCCGCACTTTCTTATGTCAACAGTTTGCAACCTACAGCCGAACTGCGACCGGAAGAATATGACCAGACCGACGAAGCAGATTTGATGCCTTATGGGATACTCGATGCCATTGAAAAGTGTGCGATTAGAGATTATCAGTCACCTGTGGAGGTATTTCGCCGTCTCAAAGGCAGTTATCCAGATCAACAACTCAAAGCCTACATCAAGAAGTTTTTCTTGCTTTGGTCTCGAAACCAGTGGAAACGAGAGAGATACGCTCCTTCTTTCCATTTGGATGATGAAAATCTCGATCCCAAAACTTGGTGTAGATTCCCAATTTTGAATGGAGGATTTAGAGATGCACTGCAAGAATTAGAGCAGATGTGATAATTCTCTAAACAGAATTAGCTGGGAAGGGTTGTAAAGGCTAACAAATGTCAGTTAGACGCTTTTTAAATCGCGCTTGAATACTTAATTTTGAGGGATTTTCCTCATTAGCCTATAACTCATAACCATTTCCAAACGAATATGTCCGAAATTAAGGA
>CAZHOC010001279.1:0-2329 GCA_964534295.1 uncultured Bacteroidia bacterium
ACTCTCTCTTTTTCTATGCTTTCTTCCCCTTATACTGCATGCCCAAATAGATGGGAGAGTACCCAAACCAAGGCGGGATATTGGCTTTTTAGAGTTTCTTTCGGTTGATATTGCTTCGCAAAACGCTGCTCTCGCCAATGCTGGAGTGGCTCATGCGGCCGGGGGATTTCTGACCAATCCAGCCCTTGTGGCGAATCAGCAAGATCGATTATCTATTAGACTTAACTATAGCCCTTGGTTAAGAGCCCTAGGTATTCCTTCGCTGCATTTTGGTGCCTTTCAAGCGGCTTATAAACTTTCAGAAAAGCACGCCTTAGGCCTTAGTTATCAGCAATTTAGCATGGTGGAGGGGTTCTCTCAAGGCTTTTTTACCACCTACCCTTTTTCGCAAATCAGTCCACGTTTGTTTTATGCTCAGAGGCTAAATCAGATCAGCTGGGGTGTCTCTCTTGCTTATGTCCAATCTGGAAATGAGCAAGGATTAGATAGACGAGCAATAAGCCGAGGTTTAAGCTTTAGTGCTGGGATCAGTAGCGAACATCAATTTTGGGGAGCGGACTGGCGCTTCGCTGCGAGTGTCAATGATTGGGGCCCCAGTCATACCGCAAAAGCATTGGTCTCAGTGCTGGAAGACATTGACTACGTCCTGCCAACAACTTTTAGGCTAGGTGGTCAAACTCAATTGGCATTAATCAATACTCGACTAAAGCTTCTTTATCAAACTGAGTACCTGCTCTTGCCTCGCAGTTTAGATTCCATCAACAATGGTTGGTTGGCCCCATTGCGTTCCATTGGGGATGCACAAAACGGACAAGAGTGGCGGGAATGGCAAACTATGCTAGGGTTTGAGTGGGGAGAGATCGCCCTTGGCGAACGCTTGGACCTTGCGCTGCGCTTAGGCTGGCGTTACGAATCAGAAGATCAGGGGCAGCGCAACCTACTAACAACTGGCTTTGGCCTCAGCACTCAGCGCTTTAGCCTTGACGCCTCTTATTGGATCCCGCTACGGCAAAATCATCCCTTACAAAATACCATTACGCTCGGGCTGAGCTACTTTTTGAATCATCCGTCTTAAAACTACTAAGCAAAATGTATTTTCGACTCCATACTCTATTCCTGTGGGCGGCGATGATTCCCTTTGTCTTAGTGGCCCAAGTTCAAGTAGATGGGCAAGGTGGCGATTGGAGAGGGCAAGGCAATCTTTCGTTTTTAAGTATGGATATTGCTCCGCAAAACGCTGCGCTCGGCAACACAGGTGTAAGCAATCCGCAGGCTGCTTTTCTCCAAAATCCAGCTTTACTAATTAGCCGTAAGGAAAAGTTTAGCGTCCGTATGGCCTACAGCAATTGGATGCCCAAGGTGGGTATTACCGGATTACACTACGCCGCCGGGGATCTTAGCCTACAATTAAATGAACACAATGCTATTGGTTTGAGCTATCAACATTACATCTCCAACCAAAGCAGTTGGTTTTTTGAACCAGTGGCCACTTTTGATCAAATCAGTCCACGCCTTTATTATGCTAGAAGCAGTAAGAAGTTGAATTGGGGAATATCTTTGGGATATGTAGTAGCCGGACAAAATAATGATGGCATACCGGAAAAAAGTCAAGGATTAAGCCTCAGCGGCGGCTTCACCTACAAGCTTAATCTTTGGGGACAAGAGTGGCTCTTAGCTGGCAGTCTTAGCGACTACGGTCCCCGACAATTACAAAAAGCGATCCCTCCTAATACCCAAAACCACTATAACTACCTCCCCACTACCCTTCGCTTAGGAGCGGCCACCAGCATTCCTCTCAAGCATGCGAAATTCAATCTATTCACCCAACTAGAACAGCTATTGCTGCCACAAGACCTCCGAGCAATCAATAGCGGCCTAGCCGCGCCTTTCCTGTCTATTCACCAAAACGACTGGGGGCAGAATTGGCAAAAATGGCAACTGAAACTAGGTTTTGAGTGGACAGAATTGAGTCTAGGACCGCATCTTGACCTAAGCCTGCGTACCGGTTATTGGTATGAACACCCTACCCAAGGCAAGCGCCATCTCATTACCACAGGCTTGGGATTGAAAACACGGCACCTAAGTTTTGATGCCTCATATTGGTCAGCTCTAACAACTGGGACACCCCTTTTACACACATTTATATTTGGTATTGCTTTCTATTGGAATCCCACCTGAGCAAATAAATGCCTAAGTTTGCGCAGCCAAAAAATTGCAACTCCAGATGGGTCGTAGAAGATTTAAACCATACGAAGTAACCTTAGATATCATTGACGCTGCTACGGACGGACGAGCAGTAGCCAAAGAGGAAGAGAAAGTCATTTTTGTT
>CAZHOC010001280.1:0-2329 GCA_964534295.1 uncultured Bacteroidia bacterium
ATTATTTAAGCCATCACTGGTTACAAGAATATCGTAACTGCCGGTATCTAGCTGAAAAGAATACGCACCAAGACTATCAGTCATCACTGCTCCACCGGGATTGACATCCACTACGACAAAGGGGAGAGGTGCTTCACCGGGATCTTGGATACAGTTGGCATTGACATCATGAAAGGCAATGCCAGAAACCTCTACATAACAGGAATCTGCTGGATCCAGGGTGCCGATCCATTGATTGATACAGCCAAAGGCATCTGTTACAAAAACAGCGTGGATTCCAGGAGCTAGGTTGTTGGCAGAATCTGTAGTCTGACCATTACTCCAAGCATAAGTAAAGGGTCCGTTGTTGCTTTGGGGGGTGATCTTGATCCAACCATCGTTGGCATTGCAACTCGGTTGAGAGATAGAATCATTGAGGAGTAAATCTACTCCAGGGACAAAATAGCTGGCGCTAAGCACACTATTATTGGCATCTGTCACGGTTACAGTATAATTCCCTGGCAATAGGCTATCAATATCTTCAGTCAGCTCACCATTACTCCATTGGTAGCTAAAAGGCGCTATACCACCTGATACATAAAGGTCTATCTCCCCCGCACTATCTGCACAGGCGGCTGGGGTAACACTTGCTGCCAAGGCATATTCAACCATCCTTACATAGCATTGAGTAGCGCCAAAGGAAGGCTTCGGACAATGACTATCCTCTGCCAAAAACACCAGGGGAACGACCTGGCCTAGAAAGCTACTGTCGGCGACCCATTCGAAAACGCCAAAAGAAGGATTAGCAAAGGCATTGGTCCAATTGAAGCCTGTCATATCAGCGGTAATAGGATAGACAGAGATTGTATCGCCCATATCCTGATCGCTAAAAGCAACCGCCACTCTCAAGGTGTCGCCTGGGGCGACTAAAAAAGTATCTGCCAAGCCGCCAGGTACAATCCCAGGGCCACCGACTGAAAAGAGGGTATCTACCAGAGGTATTTCATTAGGAAAGGCATTACAGTCAACCACCGTAACTTGAAACTCTCGATTTATAGTGCCAATCTGGACCCCATCTCGAAACTCATCTACCGCAATACAAATAAGGGCCGACTCCATAGAGCCATTGGGATTGGGATTGACGGTTAACAAACCCGAATAAGAATCAATATCAATCTGCCAAAAGGGCCCCATTGGATCCTGAGCACTGTAGCTGCCTAAATAAGTGGCTGGGCCGAAGTTCATGAGAGACAATTCTGCCGAGCAATCGGTCATTCTATATGCCAATGAATCTCCATCCGGATCTGTGGCAGAAATATCCGCATAGGTGGTATTGCCTAAACAGATATACACTTGCGGCATCTCATTGAATACTGGAGAACTATTGGCCACTGTAGTATCCACATTAACTGAAGACCCTACGGCAAAAACCCCATTCCCTCCTAATGGTGCCAAGGTCGTATTGGTATTTCTACAACAACCAAAAAACCATATATCAAATGAGTCGCAACTAGTACCGCAGAAGTCATAATCCATATAGAAGGTATATTCTGCCACCCCATTGAAGGTTGCGAAGCCAGAAGCACCTTGACAAAAGGTAATGGGCAATTGACCAGGCTGGACTGGCGTAGGGCAAAGAGGTGTCACTTCTTGATAAAGGACACTCGTATGGGGCGTTACTAATGTGGGTTGAGTAGGCAGGTTAGAACATGACAGTGGGGTAAAAATAAAGGCATTGGGACCGATGCCTAAAGGCACACCCGTCGGCGTAACAGGCGTCAAAGTTGCATTACCACTACAATCAAAATATGCTGTCCCATGCAGCCGATAAATACATCCGCCCAAGTGTTCTACTCTGATACTACCTCCCATATGGTGGGTAGCCCATAAGGAAGGTAGAAGGAGCAGCAAAATTATCGTAAGTAATGGCTTCTTCATCTAAAAGCTGTTTTATGCAAAGATTGCCATGCTGCTGATTATCAAGTTGACTTAGCTAAGCAATCTTAATCTATTAAAAACTTGGCCGTGGAAGTGTGTTCGCCCACAAGGCGGTACAAATACATACCCTTACTTAAATCTCCTTTTTCTATCTGGAAGCTGGTCCCGCGATTGGCCGGATAGCTACGTACTCGTTTACCCTTGAGATCATAGATATAGAGCCTGTAAGCTTGGGCCTCTGGATTACTAAAGTTTAGCTCTGCTTGGGATGAGAAGGGGTTAGGCAACAGTTTCACTGAACGCTCAAACTCCTCTTCTAGACTGGTCGCGATCACACTAAGGGTTTGAACCGTCGTATCTGCTCCGCAAGGATTTTGCACGATAAGCTGTACAGTATAAAGACCGCTGGCTG
>CAZHOC010001281.1:0-2325 GCA_964534295.1 uncultured Bacteroidia bacterium
AAGATGACGCGCAAGACGATAGACGCCATCAACGAACTCAACGAAGCAGCCTACGCGGAGATGGGTTCCCCAGAAATCCTTTCCCGGATTGCGCAATATGAGATGGCCTTCCAAATGCAGACCTCTGTGCCTGAGGTCATGGACATCAGTAAAGAGCCGGATTATGTACATCGTATGTATGGTACTGAGCCCGGCAAGACCTCATTTGCCAATAACTGTTTGCTGGCTCGCCGGCTGGTGGAGCAAGGCGTACGCTTTGTGCAGCTCTATGATTGGGGCTGGGATACGCATGGCACGAGTGCCGCAGGTGGTCTCAATGAAGGCTTTAAGGACAAATGCCGTGAGATTGATCAGCCGATCGCTGCTTTATTGGCCGATCTTAAGCAACGTGGCCTATTAGAAGATACACTAGTAGTCTGGGGCGGTGAGTTTGGACGTACGCCTATGCAAGAAAATCGTGCGGGTGCGAAGTTGCCTTTTGCGGGCCGTGATCATCATCGTGATGCCTTTACGATGTGGTTGGCGGGTGCGGGCATCAAAAGCGGCGTTTCGCATGGCGAAACCGACGAACTCGGCTATGACCCCATCTCGGGCGCAACCCACGTTCACGATCTCCAAGCTACCATTTTGCACCTTATGGGCATGGACCATGAGCGGATGACCTATCCTTTCCAAGGGCGCGATTTTCGATTGACCGATGTCCACGGGCATGTAATCAAAGAGGTATTGGCATAGCATTTTTCGCAGAATCCTACCAAGCAAAGAGAAGCACAAGTAGCGAAATTTAGAATGTTGATTTATTCAGCATTCCTTATTCGTTATTGGACATTCTTTTTTCATTTCCTGCTGCGCAGAACGATCAGTCATTCTAGTGATGGGTGGAAGAAACGCACAACTGCTAGAGACGCAAAATTTTGCGTCTCTCGAATAAGCGTTCCGCGCAGCGGTCAAAAAACACAAAAACACTCAATCAAGGATGAAGCGACTAATTAGCATTTGGGCCTTTGGATTAATATTGATCGCCTCGGTTTCGGGCCAAAACCTTCGCCGTCAGGCTATGTTGGGGATTCAACCCCAGGAGTTGGACCCTGTATCCGCCTCCGCCATAGGCTTAGAGGGCAAGCAAGGAATCTTTATCGCGCAAGTATTTCCAAACAGTAGCGCGGCAAATATGGGATTGCAGCCTAAGGACATTATGCTTAGCCTAAACGCCCAAGCTACGCCTAATAATGCGGCCTTGTTTGCGGCCCTGCAAGGATTAAGAGCGGGTGATGAGGTCGAGGTAGAAGCGTTCCGGGACGGAAAGGTCAAAAAACTCAGTGGTAAAATGGTCGGCCGCCCGCTAGAACAATGGGGAACCGGAGAAGTGCGTTATGATGAAGTCGCTTTTGGGGGTGGATACCTGCGCGCCTATGTCAATAAACCGGAAGGCAGCGGCCCTTTCCCGACTATCTATTTTATCCAAGGCTATCCCTGTCAGACGGTAGAGCTGCAAAACCCCATCCACCCCTACAAGAAGATGGTGGCAGGGCTGGTGAGCAAGGGATATGCAGTTTTTCGCATCGAAAAGCCTGGCATGGGGGATAGCGAAGGCACTGGCAATTGCATGGAGATTGACTATGAGGTAGAGTTAAACGGTTTCCGTAAAGGATATGAGCATCTGCTCGAATACGACTTTGTGGACAAAACTCAGATCAGCATTTTTGGTCATTCGCTGGGAGGATTGACGGCTCCACTACTGGCAAAGGAGTTTAAACCCGCCAATGTGATCGTCTATGGAGTGGTCCTCAAAAATTGGGAAGACTATATCGTAGATATGATTCGAGATCAATCCGCTGTCTTTGGTCAGGACTATGCCCAAATAGAGCAGGACATTCTTGACCTAAAACCCATCATGTACGGCCTTTATCACGAAGGCAAATCTCCTGCGCTACTGGCAGAGAAACCCGAATACAAAGAATTGCTGGAGCGCCATCTAGAATACAGATCGGGTGATATCTATATCAATCGGCATTATAGTTTTTGGGCAGACCTCAATCGTCGCAATATCACTCAGGCTTGGAAGGAAACGGAGTCTCGCGTCCTGGCGATGTATGGGGAGGCAGATATCGAGGCTTTGAGTCAAGAAGGGGCTGAGAGTATTGCTAAGGTGGTCAATCATTATCACCCTGGTCGGGGAACGTTCAAACTAGTCTCTGAGACGGATCATTCCTTTATCAAAGTGGGAGATATACCAACAGGATGGGAGATCAGGCAAAGCGGTCAATATGGTGCTTACTTACAAAATAGCTTTAATACTGAGTTGATTGATTTTATCGATGCTTG
>CAZHOC010001282.1:0-2320 GCA_964534295.1 uncultured Bacteroidia bacterium
TGTCGAAGCCTCCAATCAATCCGATCACAGCGCTACGGCCATTAGCCCCAGGAATCCATAATATACAAAAGACTCCAAGGAGAGGGCCATAAAAGTAGCTACCCAATTGATTGACTACTTCGATGATAGATTCTGTCTCCCCAAAAAATAGGGCCGTAATAGTAGCAAACAAGCCCCAAAAAGCAGTAAAGGCGTAAGTAGCCCATAGATAGTGTTTATCGCTTCGCGGAACGCTTCCCAAGCGTTGGTACCAATCGACCACTGAGGAAGAAGCCAATGAGTTGAGCATGGTATCTATACTCGATAAAGCCGCAGCCATGATAGCCGCTATCAACAAGCCCAAAACCCCAATAGGTAGCTCATGGAGCATAAAGTAGGGGAAAACGTAATTGGTATCGTTACGAGCTTGCCCATGTTGTTGTATCTCTGCCTTGCGGAGGGATTGTGCCTGTCGATCTAAATCACGCAGGTTTTGCTTTTTACTTGGATCATTAGGGTTATCAAGTAAGGCCCAAGCAGCGATTTCTCGATCGTTATGCACCGTTTGAAACTCACTCTCAAGCATGCTGATAGATTGAGTTTCATCTGGGATGAACAAGAGGGGGCGTTCATTGAAAATGTAAAAAACATAAAGATTGACCCCTAGAAGAAGGATCAAAAACTGCATAGGAACCTTGAAAAGCGCAGACAAGATCAGAGAAGCTCTAGCATCTCCCAGACTTTTTGCGGTTAAATATCTCTGCACCATCGACTGATCAGCGCCAAAGTAGGACAGCATCATAAATAGACCTGCAATAAGGCCTGACCAGACATTGTATTTTTGCCCGAGATCCCAGTTGAAATCCAGAATCTCCAGTTTCCCCATACTTCCTGCTAGGTGAAGCGCATCTCCATAACTCACTCCCTCTGGCAAGCGATTGATGATAAAAGCAAAGCAAAAGGCCAGACCAAACAGCATTAAGATCATCTGCTTGAAGTCTGTCTTTAAAACTGCCGCAATGCCCCCTAAGAGAGTGTAAATAGTGGTAAATCCCCCAATCAGCCAGATAGTGGTACTTAATGGCCAACCTAAAATCAGCGCTAGCACATAAGCTGGAGCCGCAATCGTAATTCCGACTGAGGCTCCCCGGGAGATAAGAAAGAAAGCACTCGTCGTTAACCTCACCGGCAGACCAAACCGATTTTCTAAAGCCTCATAAGCCGTAAAGACTTTAAGCTTATGGAAAAAAGGTATTAGGGTGACACAGAGGATAATCATCGCGATTGGCAGCCCTAAGTAGACCTGCAAAAAGCGCATATCATGCATAAAGGATTGGCCAGTTGCCCCAATAAAAGTAATAGCAGAGGCCTGAGAAGCCATGATGGATACCCCAATCAGCCACCAAGGCTGACGACGACCGGCCAAAAGTTGATGTTGGAGGCTATCTCCTTGCTTACCCGCTCTGATACCATCCCATAAGGTATAGGCAAAAAACAAAACCAAAACTCCCCAGTCGAGATAACTCATTGAGACAAAATTAATTCAAAAATGTAATTTTGGGTAGAATCAGTTGAGAAAAGACCTGCAAGCCGACATTTTTTATTATTATCGTCTCCTTAAGCTTTTTTTATAGACTAGTGCCCTCCTATCGAAGCTACAAAACCTAATTCTCATGAAATTCCTGCCTCTTTTCCTATTACCGATTTTGTTGTGGACTGCTTGTACCTCTGAAGCTCCTATGAGTGAGGAAGAAAAGCGTTTGGCTATTGCCGATAGTCTTGCCAAGGCTTATATCATTACAGATGGGCATGTTGACCTACCTTATCGGATGGCTGTTAAAAATTTTAAGCTGGTTCGTCAGTACTTAGATAATATCGAAAGTACGGAGGATGGGGATTTTGATTTTAAACGTGCCAAAGAAGGCGGCCTAGACGTGCCTTTCATGTCTATCTATATTCCTGCTTCCTATCAACAGACTGGCGGGGCAAAAGTATTTGCTGATAGTTTAATTGACATGGTCAATGATTTGGTAGATGCGAATCCTAATATGTTTGGAATTGCCGGCACACCCGCCGAGGCAGAAGCTTTATTCACTGAAGGAAAAATCGCTTTACCCATGGGAATGGAAAACGGTGCCCCAATGATGGATGATATTGCCAATGTCCAGCATTTCTATGATCGTGGTGTCCGTTATGTAACTCTAACCCATAGTAAAGACAATCAAATCTGTGATAGCTCCTATGACACTACTAGGACTTGGAATGGTCTGAGCCCCTTCGGGGAACGCATAGTCGAGGAGATGAACCGTGTGGGCATCATGGTCGATATTTCTCACGTCTC
>CAZHOC010001283.1:0-2317 GCA_964534295.1 uncultured Bacteroidia bacterium
AAATATTTGGAATTGATCCGAATAACCTAGAACAAAAGATTTTTGAAACTGAGGAGATTGAATCTTTTGACTGGACGATAATAGAAGAAGAGGTCGAGATTCAATTTGATTTGAAGAGGATTAAGATTACCCCAGATTTTATTTCAGATACAGAATACTATAATGGGAACATTTTGATTGATAAAATTCAGATGATCAAGGGTGATTAGTACTGCCTCCAACAAAGCGTCTGCGATCATACTGCCCTATCACCAAAGAGACGCTCATCTAGTTTGTTACGACTGTAAACATCCCCTGTTTTAACTGCAAGAACCTGATCCAACTGCTCTGAGTTATATTTCAAGTTACCTGTCCAGCGGATGTCGCGGTGGAAGTATTGCGTTCCCTCGAAGAGGTCCATTTCCACCTTGACATTCTTTTCATCAAGGATATAGACAGTATCACGGAGAATTTGCACATCGCGATAGCCTTCATCATTATAGGCAGAGAGAAGTTCGGTCTTCGCTTCGCGGAACGTTTTGGGCACGAATTTAGAAATCTGCCAGAAGTAGAGCCAGCTTGACTGGTGAAACTTCTTCATCTTGCGATTGACCTTACGATCATCAAATGCAGTGTTCCCGTTAAGCGCGATTTCTGCAATCTTCATCTTAGGGCCCTTGTCAACCTTAATGTTAACTACGACCCCATTTTTGAGGATTTTGTCTGGCTCTTCTGAGATTTCAGCTTTTACGCCGTAAAATCCTTTCTCTACGTAAAAGTTACGGATGATACGTTCTGCCGATTGCTTTTTGGACTCGGTCAAGATCGTACCGCGAATAAAGTTGATGTTCTCACGAAGAGCGTCAGCCTGCGACTTAGAGATCCCTTGAAAGGAAAACTGAGAGATACGCGGACGCTCAACGACCTTGATTTTGAGCCAAACTTTATTGCCGATCGCCTGATCTGCGATGATCTCAACGTCTGAAAAGATATTTTCCTTCCATAGGCGTTTCAATACATCGGTAATCTGCATACCGGGAATCGTGATGGGTTCGTTAATCACCAACCCACTAAGGCTGATAATCGCACTCGCATCACTATACTCTGCCCCTTCAACTTCAATACCTGCTAAGATGTAGGTATTCGGGTTGTCATAATCCATAATAACCTGAGCCTGCAAGGGTAGTGCGGCCAGGCATAAAATGAAGACACTCAGCAGAAACTGCTTCATAGCTTTTGAATTTGTTCACTAATCTTACCAAATCGCCTTTCTCGCTTTTGAAAGTCAACCAGCGCAGCGTATAGATCTTCGCGGCGGAAATCTGGCCAAAGCTTTTCGGTAAAATATATTTCTGTATAAGCGATCTCCCACAGGAGAAAATTGCTGATTCTATATTCGCCCGAAGTCCGTATCAGCAATTCCGGATCTGGGATATCGTGTGTGTTGAGATTACGTCCTACTAACGTCTCATTTATCTCAGACGTTTGCAGCTCACCATTCGCTACTTTTTCGGCAATTTTTTTTACCGCTTCCACGATCGAAGAACGAGACCCATAGCTCAAAGCTAAATTTAAGGTCATCCGCTTGTGATTTTTTGTCTTTTCGATGACCTCTTGCAGCCTTTGGTGGCATTTGCCCGGAAGACGATCTAAATGCCCAATTGCTGTAAGACGAATATCATTCTTAGTCAGAGTAGCCAGTTCTTTGGCCAAACTATCTACCAAAAGATTCATCAGGGCGTCGACCTCCGCTTGAGGTCGATTCCAATTTTCAGTAGAAAAGGCGTAAAGCGTAAGATACTTAATCCCCAATTCAGCGGCTCCCTCGGTCGCATCGCGCACTGCCTTGATAGCATTGCGATGGCCAAATACACGCATATTACCGCGCTTACGGGCCCAACGGCCGTTGCCATCCATAATAATTGCCACATGCTCTGGCAATGAGGAGAGTTCCACTTGTTCCTTAAGACTCATGGGTTTGCTAAGTAGGAGGACAAAAGTACACATTTTGACCTTGTCCTGAAAACGGATTTTTGCTTTGCCTGTAAGGAAGAGTCCTGATAGGAAGCTTAGGTTGCATCAAAAAGCAAAAAGGTCCTGCTGAGAGCAGGACCTTTTTGTTATGTCTTCGCAAAATCTGCGATAGATATCTGTAAAATTTGGCGTTCCGCGATCTAGCGGAAAGTAGGACACTTAACCCAGTCGATGATGAAACTTAGCTTAGCGTTGGTGTAGATATACCAATCGGCCTGCGTATCATCACCACGGATACCATTGATAGCGGCGACATTATCTGGATCAGAAAGGATTCCAGCAATTTCTCCCATCTGAGCACGTA
>CAZHOC010001284.1:0-2314 GCA_964534295.1 uncultured Bacteroidia bacterium
GCTGTAGCCAAATCAATTACGAAACCGAATATTTCCTCTATGTCCCCACTAGCTATGACCCTGCGCAAGCGACCCCTTTGCTGCTCGTAGGACATGGTGGTAATGGTAATATGCCTCACCAACAGTCGCGCATGGCGGCCTATATCGGGCTGGAAGATTGGTTAGCGATTGCTGAGGAGAGGGGCTGGATTTTAGCTGCTCCTCTGACTCAGCGAGGCTGGGGAGTGATTGGTTATGCGGTTTTGTTCAGTCTACTTTCTAAGCTGCTGCGTCAATTTTTCATCGATCCTGACCGGATCTATTTGACGGGACATTCGATGGGTGGACATCTCAGTTGGCGCAGTGCAATGCATTTGGCGGATCGTTTTGCGGCCATCTCTCCCATGAGTGGGGGATATGATTATGTAGCAAAGGGGATGATGCCTTTGCTCAATCTGGTGCCGGGTTATGCCACCTTCGGTGAACGCGAACCCTATGGCATCGCAGAGGCCAATCGGACCATGATTGCTTGGCTTCGTGAACATCCAGAGATTGATTGGCAGATTGTAGAGAAGCGCGGAGGACATGAAATCTTTAAAGATGAGCTACCTAAGATCGCTGACTTTATGGAGGCCCGGCCTCGTGATCTTTATCGTTCCGCGCTAGCGGTACTCGGCTTGGCCAAGGATAGATGGGATCAGCCCAATAAGCCTTGGGATCGTAAATATCGCTGGGACAAGCAGCAGGCCATTTGGCGGAGTTATTTTCACTGGATTCAATTATTTGACGAGCCACAATTAGCGAAAGGAGCGTTCCAAGAATTGGCAGCCCAAATAGATCGAAGCGAAAATGAAGTACGGCTGCAAGTGCAAAATATCAATCGCCTACGAGTCTACTTGCACCCCAAAATGTTGGATATAAGCTCAGAAATAAAGCTTTATATCAATGGAGATTTGTATTGGCAAGGCCTTCCCACTCGCAGGACGGAGCTTTTGCTGCAAAATCTACGCAGATTGGACGATTGGGGAAGAGTCTATCCGACGGCCTTAGACATTGATCTGCGGCGAATGATTTGATACCCTACACGCATATTCATTACGATATAACTAGTCAGGGGAGGGGGCGTAACACTAAGCATAACAAACACAGTCATCCTCAAATCGAAATCGTTATGAAAACTTTTCCAATCGCCCAAATAACTCGATTAGCCCTTTTACTAGTTATGCCAGTGGTACTTTTTTCCTGTGTTGGTCCTCGTGGCCCTGAAGGTATCCCCGGTAGAGATGGACAGGATGGCAATGCCAATGTGATCTCCATCAACTATGAAGCCATCGCCGCTGATTGGTACGATGTAGGCACTCCTGGAACCGACGATTATTTCCTTGCTCTAGACTTAGACGTGCCTGAAATTACCTCTGGGATTGTAGAAAGTGGTTTAGTAATGGTTTATTACCGCCCTGATAATCAATCTCCTTGGATCGCACTCCCTTATACTTACATCTCTCATAACCCCTCTTTTGTCGAAAAATTGGACTTTATCTACGACCTCAACTTTGTAGGTATCCAAAGCCAAGCGACAGACAAAGGTGCCGCGGCTTATGAAGGCTTCTTCCGCCTCATCGTAGCCTCAGCTGTACCAGTAGGAAAGATGGAAGTTGATATTAATAGCTATGAAGCGATGGCCGAGTTCTACGGCATCACTGAAGATATGCAGGTCTACCGCTAGAAATAGCCCCTGCTCTTGTAATCCGACCCAAACAAACGCCCTTCCCGCCTGCCGTAATGGTAGGCGGGTTTTTTGTGAGTAGTATTTTCTATCTTAATGCTAGAATTCAACTACTCAAACTCTATGCGTTTACTTCTTACTACCCTCATTTTCCTATTACTAGTTCCCTTTAATAGTCAAGCCCAACGCAATCGCCGCAATAAAGCGGAGGTCGATGCTTGGCAAGCACTGCCTGATTCCCTCTTTCAAGCCATGAAATGGCGCAATGTTGGTCCCTTTCGTGGAGGCCGCTCAACGGCTGTTTCTGGCGTGATTGGGCAGCCAGATTTATACTATATGGGTACTACCGGAGGGGGACTCTGGCGTACGCAAGATGGAGGCAATACTTGGCGCAATATCTCTGACGGCTATTTTAAAACGGGATCTGTTGGAGCAGTAGCGGTATCCGCCTCTGATCCCAATGTGATTTATGTAGGCATGGGCGAAGCGCCGGTGAGAGGGGTAATGACTTCTCACGGAGATGGAGTCTATAAGTCGACAGACGCAGGCCATACGTGGCAAAAAGTAGGATTGGATCGAGTACGCCAAATTTCGAAGGTGCGTATTCAC
>CAZHOC010001285.1:0-2314 GCA_964534295.1 uncultured Bacteroidia bacterium
GAGTAAAACACAAAAAAAGAGTGCAATTGCTCAATGGCAAACAATCTCATTGTTTTAAGACCGCAAACTGAGTTTGAACATTAGCCAAACTAATCTGATGCGCTGCTATACTCCCGTGCTGTTGAGGAGAGCCCGCTTCGATCGCCTGTTCGAGCACAATATGAGGCTTTTGATTATGCTCGACAAGATAGTCGATCAGTTGTTGGTATGGGATATCGCCTTCGCCGAAGGTTTCTGTCCAGATCCCATTTTGGGATTGGCGTAGGTGGAGTTCTACAATGCGATCGCCATACATATCGACAGCATCCCAAAGCGCCACTTGGGAGTTGCCTGCACCACGATATATCCAATGCGGATCTAAGCAAAGCTTGACCAACTGAGGATCGGTGGCATGTAGCATATGGTGAAATTCTCGGCCACCAGCTCTTAGCTCGGCGTCGTGATTGTGATAGGCGAGTACTTGTCCTTGGGCTTTGAGTTGTCGAGCTAGTTCGGTGAGGCCTTCTCGTTGAATCCCCAATTGTTGATCGCTCTTATCGATGGGTTTATTCCAGTCGATGGGCGTAGGGTTGACCACGATGATCTCCACACCTAGTTTTAGCGCGGCCTTAGCATCTTGCAATATCTGAGAGACGGTCTCTTCGACTTTGTCAGCCTCGTGTAGCCAAGCATTGACATAGGCGGATTTTTGCCAAAGCCCATATTGCTGGAAGTAGGATTTATCCTTGGCGATATTTGGCAGGAAATATTCTATGCCTGTTAAGCCAGAATCCTTGAAAGCTTTAAAGGAGTCATCCAAATCAGTTTCCCATTCCTTGCCCTCTCGCCTAAAAAAAGTCGTCCAGGTATACTGTTGGCATGCTACGGCTAGTCCCTTTGCTTGCAGCCATTGGCCCCAAGGCAAACTAAATCCAGCACTCAGCAAAGCTGAATGCCGGATGAATTCTCTTCGATTATAGTTCATAATGGCTTAGTCCTGATTTTGGCCCTTGGCAGTTCGGTCCTCCGGCGCTGGCGCGGGAGTCATATCGTTGGATTGAGTTTCTAGTAGTTTCATTACTTCGCTTACCACTCGTTCCATTTGAGGATCACGGCCTTGCATCAAGAGATTAGGATCGTCCCAGACTTTGATGTCTGGTGCTACGCCTTCTCCCTCCCAAAACCAATGTCCGTCATTATCATAGAGCCTTGCTCCGGGTACGGTAATGCTACCGCCATCGATCAATCTGTGGCCTGTTGCTGGTCCCACCAAAATCCCTAAGGTGCGTTCACCCACGATAGGTCCTGCATTAAGCTCTTGGAAAGCCCAAGGCAGACCATCCCCTCCTGAGCCAGCCCAGCCATTGATGAGCATGCCCATGGGACCCGTATTGGTTTTGGTAGGTTGGGTATGATCGCGGCCATGACGCCAGTGCAGATTGTACACTACCGGGCGTTGAAGTAGCTCCAAAAAGCGATCAGCAAGCTGTCCGCCTCCGTTAAAGCGTTCATCAATGATGAAACCTTCCTTATCCAATTGGCCATAAAACATCCTCACTAACTCTAGTTGGCCTCTGCCGCCGGTATTAGACATATAAATGTAGCCGAGCTTGCCATCCGATAGCTTTTCTACCATGAGGCGTTGCTGTTCGATCCATTCGAGATAGCGCAATTGGTTTTCTTGACCAGGGCTAAGCGCTTGAATGACGATCTGTTTTTGATCCGCTACTTGGCCGGTTTTGCTGACCATGAGGGAGATGGTTTTGCCACCGAGGCCTTCAAAAGCAGCGTAAGGTTCTTTTTCAGGGTCTAGCGTTCGTCCATTGACGGAAAGAATATAATCTCCCTCCGCTACCTCTACGCCTGGACGATCAAAGGGAGAACGTATTTCAGTGTCCCAAGCCGCTGGCTTGACGATACGTTTGATGCGATAGCCTGCATCAGCCAACTCCCAATCAATCCCGAGGGAGCCATTGTTGGAAAATTGTACTCTCTCAACATCTCCATCGCGGCTGTAGGTATGACCTGCGCTCAACTCTGCCACTAGATTAGATTGGATATAGGTAACATCCCAGCGGGTGCGGGCATCTTCAATCAAGGCTCCGTAGCGAGTGCGCATCTCGTCCCAGTCTACGCCTTGCATATTGGGATCGTAAAAGAAGTCGCGATGTCTACGCCAGGTATCTTGGAAGATTTGGCGCCACTCCTCTTTGGGGATCAATTGCATCACAAGACCATCGGTCGGAATAGGCTTTTCTATTTTTTGGCCGGGCGCTGCTTGGATGATGCCGAAATTATTGCGGCTTCTGGCTAAGATGGCCTTGCCATCTGCAGT
>CAZHOC010001286.1:0-1249 GCA_964534295.1 uncultured Bacteroidia bacterium
GATCCTCTGTATAAGGATCGGTCTGACCATCGATATATAGTTCTAGTGCGACAGATTGCTTGGATAGATCCGTAATCGGATTTTCTAGGGTCATCATCCGCTCCCACTTCGCTATCTTTTTGAGCAGATCAAGCATATAAGTGGCTGCATCAAGATGTTGGGCTTCAAGGCCAAATATAAGTTGAGCGGGGTCAATACGATGGATATGATATCCTCCTTGCTCTATTTTGACTTCATATTCTGCTTCAGCACGATCGTTTACTAGTAAAATGCCTGATCCTTTATCTTTTTCGACCGTTTCACGGAATACTTTTTCTCCATCAGGATTATGGAGATAAACGTTCAGCGGAAAAGCTGCTACCCCAGCGCGAAGACTAATGTTGGGATTATTGGCAGGCGAGGTGCCGACCATTCTTAAGGTAGAAGTTTGTAGGCCTATTTGGGCGATTTCAGCCTGGGCAATAGGTGATTCTGGCTTACCATCGACAAAAATGGGGAGCTGCATATTGCCAACCTCTTTTTGCCGTAAACCGTCAATCGCGCCAAAGTTGATTTTCCACTCTCCCATACTGAAGTTGACCTCAGGAGTGGGAGGATAGCTACTTACAGTACCTTCTAAAAAGTTTGCTAAGGGGTTTACCGCGCCATAGTATTCAAACTGTGGGTGTTGGTCCTTGGCGGAGTTTTTGACGATAGCATTGATGCGAGAGTATATGCCAGCATATGAGCGATCACTATTGTCAGAATTAAGCGCCTTTAATAATGTCTGCGTAAAAAGGCCAGAATCATTGATCTCCAGGGCCTTTTCGGTATTGCGACATGCTGCGATCATCAAATGATCACTGGGGGGAATATCAAGGCTTTGGCCCGCGGCATGGCGTTCGGCGTAGGAGCCGATATAAGTGTCAATAGTCCTTTGCTGAGTAGCATCAGAAGATTGTCGAGAGCGAACCTTGTTGCCTAATTCGCCAATTTCGCGTGTAGCACTACCGGCATGACAACAATCAAAAGTAAGAATAGTATGAACTCCTTTTGGTATTTCGGATAGCAGGAAGGCTAATTCCTTGTCAGCCAAGTCCATGCCACCGGGGATTCGACTATCATAGAGGACTGTGGTTTCGTTTTTGGCTTCGCCGAACGCTTCTACAAACTCTGGTGGAGCGGCTTCTCTCGAGCCATGGCCTGAGTAATGAAAATAGAATGTGTCACCAGCCTTAAGCTTAGCAGTAGTAGCTTGAAATGCTTTTAT
>CAZHOC010001286.1:1259-2311 GCA_964534295.1 uncultured Bacteroidia bacterium
GCCTCATCATCGATCAGCATTTTGGGCTTCACGGGTTCAAAATCGGGGTGATTTGAAAAGGTCTTCCGTAGATACTCATCTATGCTCAGTACATCCGTAAGACTACCACCTAGATTATTGACATTGACACTGGAGGGATGATAGTTGTTGATCCCCACCAATAAGGCATGAAGCTTTTTCTTTGACATGTTTTCGGGCGTTGAATATGAAAGTTCAGAAGTTAAAAATATTTCCCGAAATCACCATCCGTAGAAATACCTAAAGCTTCCAAACTATTCGATATCCTGCAATAAATCTTGCGCTTCCTTAAATAAACGTTCTACCCGCTCCTCCAGACTTTCCTCTTCATTGTAAGACCAATCAATGTCGCCAAAATCTTCTATTAACTTTGGTGGATTCGCATCGGGAGTAAATCCGCCCACTAAGCCGGTGTACCAAAAATCGATTGGCTCATCCTCATAACTCCAACCAAATTTGTAGACATAAAAGCGATAAGACTTAGCCTCGTGAGTAATAGTCCGGCTCTCAACAAGCATAATGCTATCTGGCTCCATGTCCTCCTCATAATATATCTGTTTGAGGATATTGCCTTTGGCCAATTCTAACTCATTGATTTTTTTGAAAGGATAAAGATCGAGGCGATCCGCTGCCAAAAAGGATTCGTAAATGAGGTATTTCTGCCCGAGATCATCAGCAAGGCCACCCCATTCTTTTTTCTTGACCTTTTGACCTTGTTTTACCAAAGCTACTTGAGCGACTCGCTTTAGGTCTGGATCATTGGCTTGAGCAAATTTTTTGAGTAGGTCTATCCTTTTAGGATTGGAGGGTAGCTCTGCTAAGTAGTTAAGAACGACTTGCTCTTGATAAAAGCCATAATACTCTTCGATCCCTTTTAGGTGAACACTATCAGCAAGCGGAGCAGCGATATCTTCAATTTTACCGCCAATACTGGGGTAGTCATCAATCGCAAGCAATGCTGAATCCTGCATCTCAAATAATAGGCTGCTTATAGGCCGCCAATAATCAGGCCGATCGATTAGGCTTAGCAATTG
>CAZHOC010001287.1:0-2299 GCA_964534295.1 uncultured Bacteroidia bacterium
ACTCCACTTAAAACATTTTATCTTATTACGTCACAATACATTGCCATTGGGTAGCACCACTGGAGAATGCTGATACCAGTCCCAGGAAAAATCGGGATGATTGATTTCACCATTGAGTACGAGACTATCTGTGATTGCATTGCCTTGAGCGTCGAGCGGCTGCAATAAAAACTGCTTTAGATCCTCTCCATTGCCAGCCAGCTGCCAATCTTTGTGAGGCGCAATGATCCAAATGACTTCATTATTGGGACTGAGCTTGACTGCACACTGACTGCGACCCGAAACCACTATGCCACCATCTGCCGGATCATAGGCCAAGCCATTGCCGTGAAACCAATCCACCTCCAAATCATGCAAGTCAGTAGGCCAAGCGCGGCGGCTATTGTCCAGGGATTCATTGACATCCCAGAGATTAGCGATACTGCCTGACTCGCGATCTAATTCAAGAATGATATCTTCTACTGTGGCTTTGTTTGGGTCAGTGGCGGTGATGAGAAAGTTACCATTGGGTTTCTCGATCACCATATGATGAAATTTATAAGCCGCTAAGCCCCAGGCGTTTTGGATCTCTCCTAGCATGTCGATTTCGTAAATCGAATCATTATTGTTGTTGCCAAAAAAGAGGTTGCCGTTTTGGAGGCGATTGACCCCAGTATCGTAAAAAAGATTCTTGAGACGAGGATCATCTTTATAGTCTAGATACCAGCGGATATCCCCATAGGCATCAAACATAAAAGCCCGCAAAGGCAAGAAGTTTTGATCGTAGCCAAAGTAGCTTACCAGATTCATGCCAGGGGTCATATTTGCTGGCTGGGCGATATTGACCTCAATCTCAGGCATATCAGCGATCAAAGGATCTGTTTGTATTTCAAAGGTATCGCTGCCGATCATTATGCCAGCAGCATCGAAAAATTGGGCTTCGACCTGATTGAGATGATCTGCGTAGAGTCCCAATATAGTCCATTGATGTTCTTGAGTTAGCTCATCAAAGCTGTGATTGACATCAGAAAGAGAGCCATTTTTGCCGATGATGCGAATTTGGGCGCTAGTAGGCTCTTGGGTTTGGAGGGAGATTTGAGCCCCTAGCGGGGAACGCTCAGTCGGGTTGAGCGCAATGCTCAGATCACTATAAGAAAAGGGTGTTAGAGCTGGTTCTTGCTTACAGGCGGCTAAAAGACTGATTGCAAAAACACTGATTAAGAGGAGTTTATGTTGCATGTCGCAATAGGATTTACATGTTGAGGATCCAATTGCCTTAATGTGGGAAGCTTTGCCTAGGCAGTGATCAATTCAATCTTACCCAATTGGGTGTTGATGATCTCTAATCGTGCTTGCCTATCGTTTATCAAACGTTGATGGGAATCAATTTCGTTTTTTCGGGAGCTATTATTTGTGATTTCGTCTTTTTTGAGCGACGCTATCATTTGGGTATGATAGTCGATCTTTTCGTTGAGGAAGATCTCTTCTTCTTTTAGTCTTTCGACCTGCTCAGTTAGGGTAAGGGGTTTTAGCCATTTGTTGATGAGAAGGCCCAATATCAAAATGAAGGTGGTAATGAAAAAGGTGTCTTCAGTTCGTCCATTGCCTACGGCATCGAAGATTAGGTAAAGGAAAAAAGACCCGAGGGGTAAAACGATCAAAAAATCAATGGCTTTCCGGATATTGTCCTTGCTGCGTGCTAACATGGATTTAGAGCTTTAGTGTTTTCTATAAGGAATCTTAATTAAGCGAATAGTTTGAAAATTGCCTACGCCAAACATAATACCCAATAAAGGAAGCGATAAAGTAGACAAAGGTCAGCACCGAATAAATGTCCAAATCCTTGCTCAAATAGAGGTAAATAGTAACCCCATTGATCACAATCCAAAATAGCCAGGCGCTCAGAATCTTTCGCGCCTCGAGATAGCTAGCGATAAAACTAAAAATCGTCGTATGCGCGTCTAGATAGGCACTTTCGGCATCTGTGTAGCGATCTAGCACAAAGCCTAAACCCCAACTTAGCGCGGACCCAAGGAGTAAAATACTGCCGATGCTTAGCCATTTGATATCTGTAATCGGAAGTTTGGCATCTGTTTCTTCTGCCTTGTTCCAAACCCAATAACCATAAATACCGACTAAGACATAGTAGATATAAAGAATAGCCTCCGAATAAAGTTTGGTGCTGTAAAACAGGTAGATGCTAATCAAAGAACCTGCAATCCCAAAGAGCCAGCAAATCTTTTTCTCAGCCATGAGCAAGATCAAATAGGCAAAGCCAAAAATGACCGCTACGATTTCTAAAATGGTATTAATTTCCAAG
>CAZHOC010001288.1:0-1815 GCA_964534295.1 uncultured Bacteroidia bacterium
AACCATACATTACAGGTTGCCGTTGAGCTCTGCCCTCAGCCTGGCCCCTGGTCCATAAGAAGATGACCGTCTAGAGATTGCAGAATTATACAATCTCTGCTTGGACAATCAATTGTCGATACTTAGTGCCTGCGAAAGTGGCCAAGGTAGTTGGCGAGCCGGTGAAGGTTTGATTTCCTTAGCCAATGGCTTTCACTATGGTGGTTGTCCGAATGTACTGATGAGTCGCTGGGCCGTGCGGGACGCTTCTACCTTACCGATCTTAGAAGACTTCTTGGAGATTGCCTATCAAGGCGAAAGCCCAGAGGAGGCTCTGCGCGCAGCGCAGCTACAATATTTAGCGAAGGCCGATTTGGCGCACCCTTTCTTTTGGGCCGGCTGGATGATAAGTGGTCCCACCCAGCCGCTCGAACAAGAAGGTGCTGGATGGGAATATTATCTGCTTGCATTTTTAGTGGCTTTGGGTGCTTTCGCCTATTGGCGGAACGCTCAGCACCCAACAAAAACTCCCACCTAGCACTTGAGCTAAATGGGAGTCTGAATTATGATTATAAGCGTTCGCCGAAGGCGATACGCTAACACTGATCTACAAAATGTTAGAGCATTTCACTCACTTTGGCGAGCGCCGCATCTAAGCCGCTGGCATCTTTCCCGCCCGCAGTCGCAAAAAAGGCCTGACCGCCCCCGCCACCTTTGATTTCCTTGGCAAGTTCGCGGACCATATTTCCAGCGTGGAAGCGTCCTGACTCCGCCAAATCATCACTCAGCACTACGCCCAGCAAGGGTTTGCTCTTGACCACCGTACCCAGTACCGTCAAAGTATTTTGGGTTTCGCGTTTGAGCATGAATGCCAAATTTTTCAAGTCATCAGCAGAGCCAACAGAGACTTGTTTGCGGATCACTTGGATATCTCCTATTGCCTCGGCTTCGCCTAGCAGCTCTCCTTTGAGGCGAGCCACCTTCTCAGCATTGGCCTGAGCGAGTTCCTTTTCAAGGGAACGCAACTTCTCGTTTAGGTCTTCGACCTGTTTGTCGAGGTTTTTGGTGGTTTTGAATTGAGCCCCAATGCGATCCAAAGTGGCGATACGCTCATTATAAAAGTCGAGCGCGGCATCACTGGTCAATGCTTCTACCCTACGAATCCCAGCGGCTACCGAGCCCTCAGACACCAATTTAAATAGGCGAATTTCCTGAGTATTAGACACATGTGTTCCGCCGCAGAGTTCTACGGAGTAGTCAGGATCAAAAACAATCACTCTTACTTCGTCTCCGTACTTCTCGCCAAATAAAGCCATCGCTCCTAAAGCCTTGGCTTCATCGATGGGCATAGAGCGATGCTCCACCAATGGAATCCCTTCGGCGATTTTCGCGTTGACTTCGCGTTCGACAAGGGCGAGCTCCTCATCCGTAAGCTTCGAAAAATGTGAGAAGTCAAAACGAAGACTCTTATCAGATACCAAAGATCCACGCTGTTCGACATGGGTACCTAAGTGGTTGCGTAATGCTGCATGCAAGAGGTGAGTCGCAGTGTGATTGGACATGACTCGCTTCCGGAAACTCGCATGTACCTCTGCGGTCCAACTACCGCTAGGGTCCTCTGGAAGCTTGTCAACTAGATGCACAAACAACTGATTTTCCTTCTTGGTATCAATAACTTTGACTATTTCCGCACCATTTGAGAGGGTTCCTTTATCTCCGACCTGGCCACCACTTTCGGCATAGAAGGGTGTTTCGGCCAATACAATTTGATACAGAGACTTCTTTGCGGTCTTAACCGTCCGGTATTTTTGGATAGTTGTCTGTAAAGTCAAGGTA
>CAZHOC010001288.1:1825-2297 GCA_964534295.1 uncultured Bacteroidia bacterium
CCCAAGAAGCGTGGTAGGTCATCGGAGGGATTCACTTCGACCCAATCCCCTGTATCCATTTCGGTAGCGGCGCGACTCCGTGCTTTCTGAGCTTCTAGCTCTTTTTCAAAGCCGGCCATATCAATCTCACGGCCTTGCTCTCGGGCCATGAGCTCGGTCAGGTCAATGGGGAAACCAAAAGTATCATATAGTCTGAAGGCAAACTTGCCATCGATGACTTTCTCATTAGGATTGTCGTTGAGGTAGCTTTCAAACATTTGCGAGCCGCTTTCTAGCTTACGCAAAAAGCCACTTTCCTCTTCTTTGATGATGCGTTCGATAAAGGCTCGTTGCTGTCCGACTTCGTCGAACACTCCCTCATATTCCTTGGCAAGCAAAGCGACCATTTCATACATGAAAGGCTCAGTGATGCCTAGAGTAGAGTAAGCATAGCGAGAAGCACGGCGCAAAATGCGTCGAATCACATAACCGG
>CAZHOC010001289.1:0-2293 GCA_964534295.1 uncultured Bacteroidia bacterium
GTTTCATCAAAAGATTGATTGCGGATTTCGACTAGGCCATTGGAAACTTCGATATTGACCCTGCCCTGATGATAGGGGCGTGCGTTGCTCGCCCAATAAAGACCTCCAAAGGGAATAAAACGACTTTCATTATACCAAGCTAGCGTCAAGGGAATCTGCCAATAACGATTGGCGAAAAGGCCTTCAACATTGCCTTCATAATCAAAAGCAAAGGGTAAGCGGATTTCGGCCCCGAAGACGTTTGCCTCGGCTTGTTGTTCCCCGCTAACAGGCGTATTGTAGCGACCCGCCTTGGTTGCCAGTTGCAGGCCTAGCCTTAGTCCCAAGCGTTCCGCGAAGCGGTACTCAGCCCCAAACTCTCCCCAAAAACGAAGCCCAGGCTGTCCAGTAGCGCCTTCAGGAATAGGGCCAATTGGGCTACCCGAAATCAGCCCGCCAGCTACTTGAACCCTAAGCTGAGCCTTTGCTGCGAGGAGGCTTAAAAAAAGAAAAACCGGGAGTAGAAAAAGTAGCTTGAGCCGCTTCATAGTAGATTGATTAGAAATAACTTAACGAAGATAAAGCGCTTTTATGCTTCAATTTAGCAAGCTTTGAGGGTCGGATGCCTGACAAACGAATAAAAGTCTCTCTATTTCTTCAAGATTCCATCATAATGTTTGCCATCTTTGCCACGAATATTCCAGATTAATATCCCTCAATTGATCTGGCACCATTATGACTATGAAGAAAAACTTATACATACGCAGGACGATCGTCTCTATGTTAGGCGCTGCATTGATCCTGCTATTTGGTTATTGGCTAATGGACACTTTGGGGAGTCGCCAACCTGAGGTAAGACAGATGTCGTTCCGCGAAGCGGCCAAAAAAGTAGAAGTGGCGCCAGTTGTTTATAAAAGTCGTGAAATCGCGCTCTCAGGTCTTGGCAAAGTGGTAAGTGAAAGTGCGATTGACTTGATCGCAGAGGTGCAGGGGGAAATCCTTGCAGGGAACGTTTTGTTGAAGCGAGGCACTAGTTTTCGCAAAGGCCAAACGCTATTTCGGATCGACAATCGGGAAGCCCGGCTGAGTTTGTATGCGCAGAAGAGTAATTTCATGACTAGCATTGCCAGCGTACTTCCAGATTTGCGCATTGACTTTGCGGAGGCATATCCTCGCTGGCAGACTTATTTTGAGTCCTTGACAGTAGAAGAAAGGCTACCTGACCTACCGGAAATGAAGACCGCCAAGGAAAAGGTTTTCTTTACCTCTCGCGATATCCTCAATCAGTTTTACAACATCCAAAGCGCAGAAGCTCGCTTAGCAAAATATGTAGTGAGAGCGCCTTTTAGTGGGAGCATCGTAGAGGTAGTGCAAGAGGTCAATTCGGTGATCAATCCTGGAGGACGAGTAGCGAGAATTGCCCGTTCTAATCGATTGGAGCTGGAAGTACCTTTCCAAACTTCAGACTTGGAATATGTGAAGCGCGGCATGCAAGTAGAGGTGCTTTCGGAAGATCGCAGCAATAGTTGGCAAGGAAAAATCAGTCGCATCGGTAAGAGTTTAGATGCGGCAACCCAGACGATCAACCTCTACATTTCTTTCAATCCGGGCGGCACGACGATTTTTGAAGGTCAGTTTTTGATGGCTGAAATTCCCGGTAGTAAAGTGCTTAATGTGATGGAAATTCCGCGAAATGCCGTCTTCAATCGCAATCAGATTTACTTGGTAGCAGATAGCTCTCGCTTGGTGAGTACCCAGATCGAGATCGAAAAAATCAATCAAGAGAGTGTGTTGTTTACAGGGGTCGCCTCCGGCGAACTCATCGTCACCCAGCCACTGCTCAATGCTTATGACAATATGCCGGTACAAGTAATGGACGAAATGTAATTGCTATGCGTAACCTCATTACTTACCTCATCAAATATCCGATCTGGACCAATGTGGTCATCGTGATCATCCTAGTGGCGGGAGCCATTAGCACGGTCAACATCAATAAACGATATTTCCCAGAGACGGATCCCAATACCATTTCGATTACGATTCCTTATCCAGGTTCTTCTCCAGAGGAAATCGAAGAAGGAGTCATCACGAAGATTGAAGATGCCATCGAAGGCATACAAGGCATAGAGGAAGTCAACTCTACTTCCCGCGAAAACTCTGGTAGCGTTACCATCAATATTCAGCAGGATTATGATGCGGACCTTGTCCTTACAGAGGTCAAAAATGCCGTTGACCAGATCAATAGCTTCCCTGTAAGCGCCGAAAAACCCGTCATCTTTAATGCCAAGCCACGCGGTGATGCAATCGACATGGT
>CAZHOC010001290.1:0-2293 GCA_964534295.1 uncultured Bacteroidia bacterium
GACAAACTTCTTATCGAAGCTGATCTCATTCGTTTCATTGTAGAGTTGGTAAGTCGCGTCTAAGGTGATCTCCCAAGTGCTTTCATCTAAACGCGTGCCGCTGAGGATGCCAGAACGAGGCTCGATGACGACGGGTGGGCAAAAGCAGACAGGCTGGATCACCAGTTTAACGTCCGCCAATTGTTCATCAGTAAAACTAAAGGTCTCTGCATCGGGATCTATTTCAAAATAGATGTTTTCGAGATACTCATCGTCCGCAATATTAGGCTCTTCATCAGCTACATATTGGTATTTGAAAACGATTTTGTCCCCCTCTTTGATGTTAATGAAGGTGGATTGGTTGGTGCTATCTTCAATGATTTCGATTTGCTTATTCTCTTGAAAGGAGAAGGTGCAATCTCCAGAGCGACAACTATATTCTTTTAGTTCTCCAGGCAGATTAGTACTGCATGAGAAGAGCGTTAAGCAAAGCGCAAAAAATCCAAAGCTAATTTTCAAGAAAGGGCTGTTCATATAAAATTTGATTTCCCAAAAGACGGATGTTTTGAGGGAGATGCTGCATTAAGTCTATGAATTAGGACTCCTCAAATTTTGCTTTGAAACTGATTTCTTTTGTTTCATTGTTAAGCTGATAGGTCGCTTCAAAGCTGATTTCCCAAGTGTTGTCGTTTAAACGTTCCCCACTAAGGCTTCCTTGATCGGGCTCAATGACGATGGAGCCGCAAAGACACCAAGGTTTAATGGCAATCTTAGCTTCTGCTAATTGTTCGTCGGTAAAGCTAAAGCTGTTGAGAGTCGGATCAATTTCAAAAAAGACATCTTCGTCATAATCATCATTAGAAGCATTAGAACCGGATTCAGCGGTGTAGCGATATAAGAAAACCAGCTTATCCCCTTCAATAATGTTGACAAAAGTAAGCTTGGATACTGTATCTTCCACAACTTCAATTTGCTGAGATGTGAAAAATGTATAGGTGCATTTCCCACTACGGCATTCGTATAGCTGAATTTCTTCTGCCTCAATACCACAAGAGAAAAGTGTTAAACCAAGCAAAAAAAGTCCAAGGCTAATTTTTGAAAAAGGGCTTTTCATAAAAAAATCTTTTCCTTAAAGACGCGTGATTACAAGGGAATGCTGCCAATGCAATTAAGCCTAGCGCTCCTCAAATCTAGCTTTCATACTTAGACTTTCTCGATAGTCATATTTGCGATAACTAACATCGATAAGGACTTCCCAAAAGTGTTCATCAATTCGCTGGCCACTTACATAGCCGGAATCGGCAACAAAGAGATTTTCAGGGCAATCACAATTGCTCCAAATCGAAAATTGAATATCCACCAACTGTTCATTGGTAAAGCGAAAACTCTCCAGGTTGGAGTCCACCTCGAAGGCAAAAAGATCGCTATAAGGATCCTGATCAGAGTTCCTCTTCTTTTTTTCTTCATAAGAGTATACAAATACTCTATTGTCTCCTGATGGGGTAAACAGCATGCCGGATCTCTCCCTTATACCCAGCCTAAGGTCGATCGTGCGATCTTTTTTGATGAAAAATCGGCATTTCCCATCCCGGCAACGACTTGGTTCAAGCCCCTGTTGCTGACAGGCCGATAAGGCTAAAAGCCCTACCAGCGTCAGTTTGACAAAATGTAAAATATGATTGTGCATGGGAGTAAATATAGCATTTAGCTATACATACTGCCCGTTACATAGCTCTCAAGGTCAGCAATCGTGCGCTTTTGTTCGCTGATGATGTGCTTGACGACATCGCCTATGGTGATGATGCCAAGGAGTACGCCCTTCTCGAGTATAGGCAAATGGCGTATCCGCTTTTCTGACATTAAATGCATGGCTTCATCTATGCTGCGATTAGGACGGAGATGATAAACCCTAGGGGTCATCAATTCCCAGACCATAGTGTTTTTAGAAGACTTACCCCGCAGGATCACCTTTCGGGCATAATCCCTTTCGGAGAAGATACCCACCAATTGGCCTGCCTCGACCACCGGCAGCGCCCCCACATTTTTACTTGCCAATAGTTCAAGTGCTTCAAAGACGGTGGCTCCAGGTTTGATGGTCCAAAGTTCGTTTCCTTTTTGCTGTAGTAGAAGTCCAACAGTGCTCATAATGGTGGGGGTTTGAAAGTGAAACGGAAAGTAAGGAAGGGTGTAGTAGCTTGACTATAAAGAAGATAGCGAAAAGAAAGCAAAAAAGCCAGCGAGAAAATCTTCCCGCTGGCTAGCTTTATTTCGACTTCAATTTTGTCTATTTCTAGGGCTCTAGCTCAGCGGGGTT
>CAZHOC010001291.1:0-2292 GCA_964534295.1 uncultured Bacteroidia bacterium
AGTCGGAAAATCTTATTTACATTTAGATTATTTTTAGTTAACATTAAGGTAACATTACTATCCTTATGAGCGTTCGCCAATATTTCATGCTTGCTGCACTTTTGATTCCCACTTTTTTATCCGCTCAAGTTCCGGGTGTTCATGATTATGTCTATGTTGATCAAGAACCTATCGTATTAAACCTAGACGATGTTCGTAAGGCGATTGGATATCCTGCCCATGCCTTAAAAAAAGGTATCGAAGGCAAAGTGTACTGTCGGGTTTTAGTCAATGAAAATGGCACCTACCTCAAACACCGGATATTAAACTCCGCTCATCCTGTCCTCACTAAGGCGGTAGATCCCTACCTAAACAGGCTCAAGTTTTTGCCCGCCAAAAGAGGGAAAGAGTCTATTACCTATTGGACCAATATTCCCATTGCCTTTACCTCCAATGAAAGTAAACTATATATCGGCAAACGAGAGAGTCTCAATTTTGGGGTGAGCTATGCCAAGAAGGCTGCTTTACGCTTAGAAAACGCCAAAGCTTATTATGAGGACAAGCAATTTAAAGCCTCCGCTTTGGAGTATACCCGAGCGTTAATGTTTATCCCTGTGGCTCGTAAAAGGCCGGCCAAGGCAGCAGCAAAACTTTTTGATATTTATATGGGTAGGGCAAAAGCTTTGATTGGAGCCCGCGAATATGAAAAAGCAACAGCAGACCTTATTCAGGCCATTGGCTTGGGACATACGGCCTACGACCAAAATACCATAAGTAAAGCCCAAATAGCCGAAGCATACAACCTCCGTTCATTTTGTAGGCTTGCCATGTTGCAAACCAGTCAGGCAGCGAAAGACATCAATTGGGTATTGTTTAACTATCAGGATGATGAGCAGGCTGTATATCAAGCAGAATCACAAAAAATAGCGGTTTACAGACAACTTTCGCAGTTCGAAAAGGCCCTATCCATTGCGCAGGAAACGATTGAGCGTTCTCCGGAGGAGCCCTACGCCTACTACCAAAAAGGATTGGTACTTTGGACAATCGGCGCTGGCGAAGCGGCTCAGGCCTGCTTTGACCAAGCTAAAAGTCGCAATTTGTCCGAGAGAGACTGTGATCAGATTGAAAGATTGATGCAAAAGGGTAATAGCCTAGTTTTTGAGCCTTAGGCCTTAAATCTTAGCAATAAGTCTCATGAATTCCTCTTTTTTCCGCCTAGAGACATCTACATGATTCTGATTGCTCATGATCACGTATCCCCCTTCTCCTTGAATATAGCGTTCGACTTTGTTGAGATTGATGATAGATGAGTGATGGACCCGGCAATAATAGTTCGGGTCCAAAATGTTGCCAAAATCCTTCAAACGTTTAGAGACAAGCATATCAGCCCGCCCTTCTAAAAAGATCCGCGTATAACTGCCATCTGCCTGGAGGTGCACAATATCTTTGATCTCAATAAAAACCATTCCTTCAGAAACGGGAATAGCCAATTTACCTTCCTGCCCCAGTCGGTTACGTACATTATGCAAGATGGCCCTATAATCTTGCTTTTCGGTAATGGCCTCTGCTCTATTAACTGCCCCAACTAATTCCTCTATATCTACTGGCTTCATTAAGTAATCCAAGGCAGCAAAGCGAATGGCTTTGATCGCATATTTATCATGAGCGGTAACAAATATGGTCTGAAAGCGTGGCTGCTCAATCTTCTCCAATAAATCAAAGCCACTCATATGCGGCATTTGCACATCCAAAAACACTAGGTCAGGATCGTGTTTCTCAATCATTTCCAAGCCTGCTAAGGGGCCGTCGCAGCGGGCAAGCAGCTCCACTTGTTTGCAATATTTTTGAAGCGCAAGCCCTAGGCTTTCTCTAGCATCTTCCTCATCATCTATGATTATCGCTCTGATCATCTAGCTATTTTTTAGGCAGACTCCTTCGGAGAACGCTTAACTCTATCCGCTTATTTGTGCATTGCCGCCACTTATAAAGCCTGAAGCCCCACCTATAAATTGTGTCTATCATAAGCTGAAGCGCCAAGCTAATATCGAGTATTCAATCAATCTAAAATATTCGATAATGAACTCAAAACCTCTCAAGCTTCGTTTTTCCCAATTTGGGAAACTGCTTTATCTAAGCATGGGGATTTCACTTTGCCTTTTTGCTTGTAAAAAAGAACCATTACCTACCCCCAATCAACAGCCTGGAGAATTTAGCGTTAGCGTAAGCGCCAATCTAAATGAGGCCACCATCAATTGGACTGAGTCGGTAGACCCCGATGGTGATCCAGTTACTTATACGGTAATCGTGGCTGCA
>CAZHOC010001292.1:0-2287 GCA_964534295.1 uncultured Bacteroidia bacterium
TGGCCTTATTGATCCCAATGGCTTTCGTGGACCAGATGATAGTACGCTTTATGCCATAGGGGAAATCAGTGAAACTTTTACCGCTACCCTACTAGCAGATCAGGTATTGAGCGGTAATCTTACTTTTAGCGATACCCTTTTTGCCCGTTGGCCCGGTCCCTTACTTGGATTTGGGAAGGGAGAAATCACTATGGCTCAATTGGCCAGCCATAGTTCTGGCTTACCATTTGGAGAGATTGATCCTGACGGTGATCTAAAAAGATTAGGCCAAGCTGGCTATTTTCCGACCTTTAGTGAAGCTAATCTGTATGACCTAATCAGCAGTCAGGGTCTCATTAATCCTCCTGGCGAAGCCTATCTACAATCCTCACTAAACATGGTCATATTGGCCCACATTCTGGAGCTTATAAACAATGAAGAGTACTTTGATTTGTTGCGGAGAGATATCTTGGTGCCTAATCAATTGAATAGTACGAGGGATCTATTGCATCTCAATCAGGCCTTGGCAGATCAGCTAAGTCCAGCTTGGGATGTTATCTCAAGGCCCTTGCCGCACTACCAGTTTGGGGAGTACCAAGGGAGTCAATCACTCTACAGTAATCTTAGTGATATGAGAAAATGGGCGGATATAATGCTAGCCCCTTTTCATCCTCTCAGCGATGCGGTGGATTTGTGCCTGCAGCCTCATTTTTCCCTCGACAATGAACGTGCCGCTGGCTACGGTTGGCAAATCAAGGGCTTAGGAACAGCCCCCTATTTCTTCAAGGAAGGAAGTGTTCATCACGCCAGTCATATCCGAGTATCTCCTAAAGAAGGGCAAGCTCTGATCATCCTCAGCAATACAGACAATCTCCCTGAGATACGTTGGATGTCTGATATCATTTGGCGGAGTATGCAATAAGAATAGGTCCGGCATTGCTGCCGAACCTACAATCAAAAACCGAATTTACAATTCTACCTTCGTCGCTCCTGTTACCATCCAAGAGTCTTGATTTTGGACGTATGCGACTATTTCTAATTGACTAGCATCCAGATCTTTAGGGATCGTAAAGCTAAGGTCCCCAGCAGCGTCTCTTTCGAGTGGGATGCTTTCATATTTCCGGACCACTTGCACGTGGCTGAGTTTTCTTCCGCGGTTTTCCCCTCGGGGAACGCTATTCTCTATTTTCTTTTCTACTAGTGCAATCCGTAACACACTGGCTTCACTGGTTCCCTGTACCTCGTAGCGCAGTTTTTGACTTTGAGGATACCATTTAAGCTCTATAAATGCATCATGCTGTCTGGACAACGCTTTTTCGATGGCAATGGCCGCTCGGGTGCGATCTGAACCTACAAATTCTTGGGTGCCATTGACAATCATCTGAGGCGTATAGACACGACTAGAGCGAAATTTTTGGGCGTACTTTCTCTGACGTTGAGAAAAGGCGGCATCGCTATAGGGGTCTTTCCAACCGAGATAGTTCCAATAGTCTACATGAAAGGAGAGGGCGTAGATATCCTTTTGCTCAGCATCGGAAAGTAGGTCGCGCAAAAGACGATCAGCGGGCGGACAGCTGGAACAGCCTTGGGAAGTAAAGAGTTCGACTAGGGCAAAACCTTCAGCTGAGCTGCGGATCACTAGGGGCTCTACTTCGGCTTCTACAGTATGACTGGGCGTTCCCGGAGGGAAACTCCACCACAAAAAACCCGTCGCCAGGCTGATGAGACTTAGAATGGTGATTTTCATTGTTTTTGAATTGTTACCCTTATAGGTACGCGGAGAGTATCACAAAAGAAAAACAGAAGTATAAAAGTTTTGAGTAGATAGTATTAAGTAGTTAGTAGCTAGACCATATTTGAACAATATGGCCTCCTAAATATTACAAAAGCGGCCCACCTATCGGCGGGCCGCGCTGCACCTCAAAAGTGATGAAGAAGATGAGGCACAATACCAAAATTTGTAGGGACTGGATTTACTTTTTCATGATGCGTTCTTGGTACCAACCTTTGTCCGTTTCTAGACGCAAGACGTATACTCCTGAAGGCAAGTTTGCGAGGGAGAGATTTTTTTGGCGGAAGGCAACATCCTCCATTTTTACCAAACGGCCTTGGACATCATAGATCGCTAGCGACTGAGCCGTCAATCCGTCTAGGCTGATCTGGATATCGTTAGCAGTTGGGTTTGGATAAAGCTGTACTTGCTGATACCAAAGTGGCTGAATAGCAGTAGAGCTAGTAGTATCTTCTTGGAATACCACCGTACTATCCCCTTGACCTACCAAGTCGACAGTTGAGCCATCCGCACTAA
>CAZHOC010001293.1:0-2286 GCA_964534295.1 uncultured Bacteroidia bacterium
ATCTTTTCCCCTAATTTGATGGAGATCACTTTGTTGATGTTGGTCAAAGAAGCGTAGAGTTCGTTTTCATTTTTGACCACAATATCATTGAGGAAAGGAGTTTCATAATCCTTGCTGAGATCTAAAGTCCCTACTCTTTTACGGGTGTCGAGGTTATAGGCTTTTACCTTATCAATATCTGTAACGTAGAGGGTTCTACCAACTACGACCATGCCTTTAGGAGCATCAAGACCACTAGCAAAACGTTTTCTGACGACTTTGCCTGCAGAGTCAAGCTTCATGATAAAACCGTTTTGATCTTTACGGAAAGGTTTGAGCTCAGGACCGAGATTTGAGACATAGTAAAATTCGCCATCGCTAGCGACAGACTCAGGATTTTGAAGACCGATTTTTTCCAGTTTCAAGCTACGCTTTGGTAGATCTGGTACTGCAGGCTCTTGGGGCTTGGCCGCGGCAGCCGCCTCAGCAGCAGCTTGTTTATCAGCCTCTCCACCACAGCTCCATAAGAAGACGCTTAGCAGTAGTAGTGCGATTGTAGTGTATTGCTTCATCTTTTTGGTAATTTCTAATATCGGTAATTTAGGATATGTTTGATAGGGAAGCAAAGCTACACAAAAAATGGCTTTTAGAGTTGATATAGGAAGCCAACATATATCAGTCCCCCTCTGACAGCTTGCTCAACACAGGGATTAGTAGCACGATCAAAGGGATTATCCCACCACAAACAATCACGAAATACCCTCGTCAGACTGGCCTGACTCATCACACCAAGATTGATCGCGCTTCCGTCTCCCAAGGCCCAATGCTTTTCCACTGAAAGAGGTATCGCCAACTCATGCGCACTACGCTGATAGACAAATAGCGAAGTCTCCCCCATAATACTAAGCACCAAAGCCGCTCGTAAGCCAGCTCCAAAAGCCCAGCCAGATTCGCTTTGCCATAAAAGCTGGGTGCTAATAGCCACATCCGCATCTATCATATAATCCGAAGGCGTTGGACGCTTCGCAAATCCTAGTTCATAGCGGATATAGAAATTTGATTCTCTTATCCTGTCATCTACAAAAGCGCTGCCTAAGCCAATCAGGTTTGCTCTTTGAAAGCGGTTGCTCGTCCCTTGAAGGATAGGTTTGTACTTCCCAGCCCCTACACCGATTTTAGTACCGACTCGGATTTTGGTTTGGGCAAAAGTAGAGAAAGTAAAAACGCATAAAAGCAGTAAACAAAAGCTAAGTCTGAGTTTCATAAAGCTAGGGCTAAAGAGTCTGATGATAATTATATAAGATTCGCCTCTCAATAAAGGGTATCTCTTGCTCTGCCACCAAATCTTTTCTGGATTTATGGGTCCTTGGTTGAGGCTTACTGCTGCGCAGAACGATTATCTCTCCACTAAGACATTGGCTCGCTGTAAGGACAAGCGTTCCGCGCAGCGGCAAAAAAAAACACCGATCCTACCTTTGCGGTAAAATCGATGCTTTTTCTTTACGAAAATCGTCTTATAACAACTTCCGAATAATATCGTCAGCGCTAATGCCTTCGGCTTCAGCGGTAAAGCTCGGTACAATACGGTGGCGCAATACAGGGATTGCGACCTCATTGATCTCTTCGATATCAGGGCTATACTTGCCTTTGAGCAAAGCTTTGGCTTTAGCGGCAAGAATCAAGTATTGCGAAGCCCGCGGGCCTGCCCCCCAGCTGATCAATTCTTTGATTTCTTCAGAAGCATGCTCAGTATTGATACGAGTACGGTTGACCAATTGTACGGCGTATTCGATCACATTGTCAGGTACAGGTACCTTACGCACCAAATCTTGGAAGTAGATTATATCTTCTTCCGTCAGAATGGTCTTGAGCTCTACTTTCTTATTGGAAGTAGTGGCTTTGACGATCTCTACCTCCTCAGCCATGCTCGGGTAGTCCACTTTTATATTGAACATAAAGCGGTCTAGCTGGGCTTCTGGGAGCGGATAAGTACCTTCCTGCTCGATGGGGTTTTGCGTCGCCAACACAAAAAACGGAGGACTCAAGTGATGAACTTCTCCGGCGATGGTTACGCGTTTTTCTTGCATGGCCTCAAGTAGAGCGGCCTGCGTTTTGGGAGGAGTACGGTTGATCTCATCGGCCAATAGCATGTTGGCAAAGATGGGCCCTTTGATAAACTTGAAAAACTTCTTACCGGTCTCTTCATCTACTTCCAAAACCTCCGTACCTACAATATCACTTGGCATAAGGTCAGGCGTAAATTGGATACGGCTAAACTCTAGGTGAAGGACTTCATCAATGGTACTA
>CAZHOC010001294.1:0-2283 GCA_964534295.1 uncultured Bacteroidia bacterium
CTTAAAATATTTCCTCTTAGGATCCTTTGCCTCAGCCTTCTTGCTGTTTGGTATCTCTTTGATCTACGGTATTTCTGGTTACACCGATTTGACTTTGATCGGGATGAACTTCGACCGTATGATGGAAAATGAGCTTCTCTTCTTCACGGGAGTTGGTTTGATCCTCATCGGCTTCCTATTTAAAGTAGCGGCTTTCCCATTCCATAGCTGGACGCCAGATGTGTACGAAGGTACTCCTACTCCACTAGCTGGGTTTATGGCTACGG
The DNA here is from genome assembly GCA_964534295.1 of uncultured Bacteroidia bacterium. Classification (GTDB taxonomy): domain Bacteria; phylum Bacteroidota; class Bacteroidia; order J057; family J057; genus JBCAWW01. Next base: position 267 of record CAZHOC010001294.1, read on the forward strand.
GAAGTAAAATGGCTGCTTTCGTTGCCTTTGGAGTAATCATCCAGAAAATGGAGCTGGCTACTCGTCCCGAGGCGGGTAAGATTGTAACCCTATTGGCTATTTCGGCCTTATTGACGATGATCTACGGTAATATCGTAGCCGCCCGTCAGACTAACCTCAAGCGTATGCTTGCTTATTCGAGTATCGCTCACTCGGGTTATGTTTTGTTAGGGCTTTGTGCCGCGACTATCGGCTTTAAAGCGGTTATATTCTATATGTTCATCTACACCTTGATGAACATTGGTGCTTTTGGTATGGTCGGCATGGTCGAGCGCGAATATGAAGATACGCACCTCGACAACTGGAAAGGACTCGGTAAAGTAGCTCCTTACTTTGCATCTGCTATGGCAGTATTCTTATTTTCCCTAGCTGGTATTCCACCTTTGGCTGGTTTTATGAGTAAGTATCAGGTTTTTATTACCGCGATTGACGCTGACCTGACCTTCTTGGCCACTGCGGGTATCCTTACTTCGGTAATCGGTGCTTACTATTATATCAGAGTGATCGTCTTGATGTTTTTCAACGCGGACGACAGCACTCCTGGATTCAATATTAATTTCGCGACCTTGCCAGTAGTGGGGATCGCTATCTTAGTAGCTCTTTTGGTAGTATTTGGGGTTGCCCCATCGCTAGTACTTGAGCCAATTGATGCTGCCTTTGGCGGCGTGCAAGACGCAATCAGCGTCCTTCCATAACGATACATCACACATCTAATATAGAGTGCTTCTTCGATTGAGGAAGCACTTTTTTTATGCTTGAATCACTAGGTCTAGCATCTTCTGAGCCAGCTCAGCCCGATCAAACTTTGCCTTGGCTAGTTGGTATGCGTTGATACCCATCTGCTTTCTCAGAGCCTTATCTTTTACTAGAGTCTTAATATTGTCAACCAGCGCTTGAATGTCTCCTTGAGGGGAAGAAAGGCCGCAATGATATTGAGAGAGATAATCTGCCTGCCAGCCTTGGTAATTGATGATCAGGGGTAGGCCCGCAGCCAAGTAATCATAAAATTTGGTGGCGCTATTGGCTTCCAGTACCGGAAAGGGAGCGAAGCAGGACAAACCAATGTCCGCTCCTGCTAAGGCTGCTAATGCCTCTTCTTTGCTTACTTGAGCCTGCCATTTAAAATTGGGTAAGGTGTTTTGTGCCAGAAAGGCTTGTAATTGCGGGGCATCATTGCCTGAGCCGATAATGATAAATTCTACAGTGTCTTCACCCTCCTCCCATAATACTTTGGCGGCTTGGGCGAGTTGAGTGAGCTGATTGGCAATACCGATGGTGCCTGTATAAATGAGTCTCACCTTTCCGTCTGATACGGCTGAGCGTTCTCGGAGAGAAAGTGCCCCAAAGTTGGTGCCGTTATGGATGACGTGAACTTTTTCTGGAGCGACGCCATGTTGGAGGATTTGCGTTTTCATTCCTTCGGAGAACGCTGCGATCGCTTTGGCCTGGGCATAGATTTTAAGCGTTCGGCGATGTAGCCATGAACGCCAAGGCCCCTTAGGAATAATCCCCATTTCTATCGGCACATCAGGCCAAACATCAGCTACTTCAAATACAAAAGGGATATCAAGGTATTGACCCAATCTTCTGCCCAGCTCACCTACGGATAGCGGCGCGGAATAAGCAATCAGACGGTCATAGCCCTGCCAATGGCTACTCTGAGACCAAACTGCCCTGTAGAAGCGATAGAAGGCTTGGACGCGCTTGCTAAAGGACCATAAATGGTTATAGTCAATAGGAAAGAAGTGAATATAAATCCCTTCGTACAGATAGCTCCCATCGGCTTGCTTATCACGCCAAACCGGATGATTGCGAGGAATGCCTGCGGTGGAACTGACAAAGTGAACCTCATGACCCGCTTCGGTCCAATAACGGGCAAATTCAAAGCAGCGGGGATTACCCGGGCATTGTGGGAGAACTAATAATTGCTGTAAGTAGAGCAGGCGCATATCAGCCTGGACTCACCATGGGATGAGAG
>CAZHOC010001295.1:0-2282 GCA_964534295.1 uncultured Bacteroidia bacterium
CCTACAGGATGGTGTTTGTCCTTTTTGCCGTAGAAGGATTCGGACACAAAGACATCGCCAAGCAATTAGGTATTAGCGAAGGAGCCTCCAAATCCAATCTTTCCAAAGCCAGAGCAAAACTCAGAAAGATGTTGGATAAATGGCATGGGACACAATCAGAGCAGTATGGAAGAGCCTAGACTAGATGATTTTTTCCGTGATAAGCTAGAGGACTTTTCCCCTCCAGCCTATGATCCTCAGGCCTGGGCCAATCTAGAGCCTCGTATGCCTGCTACCTTGACGGGACCTATTCTGTGGTATTGGATATCAGGGACTTTAGGGGCTCTGTTACTATTCTCTTGGCTTTATTTTTTAAGTGCTCCCTCCGGGGAACGCCAAATCGTAGCCCAGCTAGATAGTCTGCAACAACAGATCAATCAGCTTAGTCAAGTTCAAACTCAGATTCAAAAAGATACCGTTTATGTATACCTCTCCGCCGATTCGGCTCAACAATTATTCGCCGATGAGGATGCTACCACTATAAACAAATCCCTAACTCAAGCTCAAAACTCTTCAATAGGTCGTTCTGCGAATAGCAGGACAAACACAAACTTCAACCCAAAAACTGAAGTCAACTCTCCCTCAGCTTTGACTGGGGGAGATCATTTGCCCATCGAGTCTCCCAGAAATACTGCTGCAAATGTGGAAGAAGAGACCGAGGGGACTGAACTAAATCTAGCAGAGGACTCTGAAGCCTTAGCGATTAATGCTCCACTGGATACTGCTTCCTCAATCATGGCTACTCCTTCGGATAACGCTCCTATCGTAATCGAGGATGCAACAAAGCAAGGATTTGAAAATGAGGATGATAGCCTGAAATTTCTAAGCACCACTCCCGATTCAACCTTGGCTTTGACGAGTGAGACCTCTAGTCCCAAAGACTCAATGCTTAGCGTTCGGCCGCAGCCGGAAGCCAAAAACAAAAAAGGGCGCAGCCGTCTCCCGCAAAATTGGATGCAAACCCGAGAGATCAGAGCCGGAATACAAATGCTAGGCGGGGGGATGCTAACTGAGAACACTGGAGCGGGCTTTCGGTCAGGACTCGAACTTTACATCGAAAGTAATCTCAATGATGGTTGGTGGTTAGGCTCAGGACTAAATTTCGCCTACCGAACTTACGAAGGCGAAAATGAAAATGGGGGCCTCGATCCTGTCATCATTGCAGCTTTGCCGGGATTAGTGGATCCTGTCAATGCTCAAGATTTGAAGGAGTTTTATATGCGGGGCAGCTCTCTAGCGATTCCGCTAGCCATCAGGCGAGAATTTTACCTAAACCCTAATTGGGATCTAGCTTTACAAGCTAGCATCTCTGCCCACCGCTACCTCGCTCAAAACTTTGAGTATCAGTCAATCATTGAGGAAAGAGTCGACTATAAAAGCACAGGTACAGAACAAGTTTGGACCCTTAGTCCTATGAGGATGACGATAATGGCTATTCACAATGACCGTTTCCGTCCTTCCTTGGGGCTTTATGGGGAGTACGATTTAATAATTAGGGGCGTTGAGCCTATTCGTTTTTGGAGCATGGGTATGCAGGTATCTTTTGGTTTACAATTGAGGTAAGTTATGTAGTTTGCGAGCTGATTTTCAAAAGCTTAATTAAGTCTGTGTCAGATCGCTGCTTTACCTTATTGGCTCAAGAGGGCTTAGACCAATTGATACCTCGCATGCTCAATAATCCTTTTGAGGGGGGGATTCCTAGCATCGCGCAAAAAGCCGCAAAACAGTTACAAGTTTTTCTGGAAGAACAGCAAGCAAATTGGCTGCATGATTTCTGGCGCAGTAAAGGCAAAATGTTTGGGGTTTTGGTGGTCAAAACCGATACAGGGGAACTGGGCTACCTAAGCACTTTTTCGGGAAAGATGCGCGATGAACCTCATCCTGAGATATTTGTACCCTCCCTCTTTGATATTGCTACTAATGATTATTTTATCACCAAAGGGATGGTCAAGCTGAGTGAAATGGGGCAGCAGATCGAGGATTTGAGTTTACAAGCTACGCCTTCGGCGAACTCTCAGCTCTCTCAACTTAAGGAGGACCGGAAAGCCTTCTCTTTGCGTCTGCAACAGCAGTTATTTGATCAATATGTCTTTCTGAATCATGAGGGAGCTTCAAAAAGCCTTTTGGATATTTTTGCCGAATATGAAGGGAAGAAGCCTCCATCAGGGGCGGGGGAGTGTGCTGCGCCTAAGCTTTTACATTATGCTTTTAAGCATAAAATGCATCCAATAGCCATCGCTGAG
>CAZHOC010001296.1:0-2279 GCA_964534295.1 uncultured Bacteroidia bacterium
AATGGGAGATTCAACGATCTAGTTTGCCTTATGATATTGATGGAATCGTAATAAAGGTGAATGAGATTGGTCTAAGGGAAGAAATCGGTTATACCGCCAAAGCCCCTCGTTGGGCGATTGCCTATAAATACAAAGCAGAGGAAGCTGTTACCCAACTTGAATCGGTAAGCTTTCAAGTTGGCAGAACGGGCAAAGTTACGCCTGTAGCTAATCTCAAACCCGTATTGCTAGCAGGGACTTTAGTCAAAAGGGCCTCAATCCACAATGCAGATGAGATTGAGCGTTTGGGTCTCCATGAAAACGATACGGTCCAAGTTGAGAAGGGCGGTGAGATTATCCCTAAGATAGTAGGGATCAAACTGGATAAGCGTTCGCCGGAGGCGAAACCGATACACTTTGTCACCCATTGCCCTGAATGTGGGACAGAATTAATCCGCAAAGAAGGGGATGCCAATCATTATTGTCCGAACGTAGATGGCTGTCCTCCACAGATTAAGGGGAGAATAATTCACTTTGCCTCTCGTAGGGCGATGGATATAGATGGGCTGGGCACAGAAATTGTGAATCAGTTAGTAGATGAAGGCTTAATCGCAACTTATGCAGATCTATACTTCCTAACTTATGATCAACTAATTGAGCTGGAAAGATTTGCTGATCTTTCGGTCCGCAACCTCCTCAATGGCATAGAAGCGAGTAAGGAAAAACCTTTTGAAAAAGTGTTATTTGGCATGGGAATCCGCTATGTGGGCGAGACCGTTGCCAAGAAACTAGCGAAAGCTTTTCGATCAATAGATGGATTAGCGGAAGCAACTGTCGAAGAATTGGCGGCAGTTCCTGACATTGGAAATCGGATTGCAGAGAGTGTTTCTGCATTTTTCGAAGATCCGAAACAACTTGAGGTACTTGAACAGCTCAAACGGTCAGGAATTCAGCTTGAAGCGGCAGAAAAAGCCCCTGGGGCTGATCAATTAAATGGAAAAAGTTTCGTAATTTCAGGTGTTTTTTCAAACTTCGACCGCAACGAAATGAAGCAGCTAGTGGAAAACTATGGCGGTGAGATCAAAAGCTCCCTCTCTAGCAAAACCACTTACCTTCTCGCTGGTGACAAAGCAGGTCCTTCTAAGTTGTCCAAGGCCGAAAAACTGAAAGTACCCGTAATTACGGAGCAGGATTTTCTTAGCATGATTGAATGGAGTGGCTCAACGAATTAAAGGAAAAGTTTAGCCGGCGGCGAATCCGGAACTTGGATCGCACCAAGGAATACGCTCGCGATTTTGTGGACATCGAAAGTGCCCGCAGCATCGGCCTTATTGTAAATGTAAACCAGTTATCCCCCGAAGATTTAAAACAAATCGAAGGCTACGTAAAAGGACTCAAGAAGCGTAGCAAGAAGGTTTTGTTGATAGAAATCAATTTTCACAAAAACTCTGAGCCTCACTTCCAAGAAGGGCCAGACACTATTTTTATCAATCCTTCCAAACTCAATTGGTTGGACTACCCTACCCCCGGAATTGAAAGTCAAATCCGAAAACATGAGTTAGACATCCTAATTGATTTTGATCTGACCAACAGGATGACCTCCAAATATGTTTGTAGCATTGCAAAGGCCAAAACCCGGACAGGGATGCACAAAGAAGGCTTTGAGAGTTGTTACGAACTGATGATAGGACCTTCTGAGGCAGAGAATCATGGTATGAAGGGAATGATCAAAGAGTTTGATTATTTCCTTAATATGATCGACAAATAGGCTGCCTAACGCTTCCAAACCAAGCTCACATTATGAACAACTTCCGCGGGACCGGTGTAGCGGTAGTTACACCCTTTCTGCCAGATCTATCTGTAGATACGACTGGCCTCAGAAAAATCATTCGTCACCAAATAGCGGGACGAGTGGATTATCTCGTTGTCTTAGGCACAACAGGAGAAACTGCCACCCTTAATGCAGCGGAGAAACGAAAGGTGATCGAGACCATCATTGATGAAAATGCGGGTCAACTACCCATCGTACTTGGGGTCGGAGGCAATAATACTCATGCTATTGGGGAACAATTAACTAGCTACTGTAAAGACTTTCCCTTGGATGGGATTCTCTCTGTCAGTCCCTACTACAATAAACCCAGCCAGGAAGGCATCTTTCAACACTACCGATATCTGAGTGAGTTGACGGATCTTCCGATCATATTATATAACGTACCTCCACGGACGGCTTCCAATATGCTGGCGGAGACGACGCTACGCTTAGCTGAGATCCCCAATATAGTAGCCATGAAAGAGGCTTC
>CAZHOC010001297.1:0-2278 GCA_964534295.1 uncultured Bacteroidia bacterium
AGAATTGAGACACCTTTTCAGCTTCAATGATCACCTCTCCACTACTTGCTTGCCTTAGACCCGCTAGGATATGTAGCAAGGTGGTTTTGCCACAACCGGATTCACCCGAAATCAACAAAGCCTTTCCGGCTTCCACCTGAATATCGGGAAAGAAAATTGGACTCGATCCCGGGTATTGGTGCATGAGATTGCTTGTTTGAATCATGCAGAGGTAAATTTTAGGCAGGCTTAAATACTCTAGCTCAGCCGGGAAATTAGATATAAAGGCCTTTTTAGGACAATAAGATTCTGGAATAATTACGCCAGGCGTGCAACAATGTTGCAAATTACTATTATCCTCCGGCTAAGCAACAGCTATTCTGTTAGCTAACCCAAATTAGCAATAGATTTACAGCTATTGTGGTACAATAGGCTTAAAGAGTTAAGCGTTCTGCGCAGCAGTAAAAAGAAAAAAAAGGCCTAATTAGCTCGCATAGAGGAGCGTCCAAAGACTTGAGCATAAATATGATGGTCGCGAAAGACATGACCTACTCATTCACACAACACTCATCATCCTCACAATTGCAATATCTGCGATTGTAGAGATGCAATCCTACCAAGCTAAGGGCAGGGATCAGGATGAAATTATGATCGATATGAAATAGATGTAACTTTTCATTAAGAATCATCAGAGCCAAAAGGCCCCAACTAACCCAAAGAAGGGCTGGCATCCACTTGAGGGAAGTATTTCGAGTCGAATAGTAGACTGCCACAGCAGAAATCACTAAGAAAAAATAGTCCAAGACTTGCCAAATCATAGGCACAGATTCAGCTCCGTGCTCGTGATGTTCATGGGCTCCATGAGCAGCAGCAAGAAAAAGGATGGGAGTGGCCAGACAGTGAATCAAGCAAAGACCGCTGGCCAACGCACCAAATATATCTGAGGAACTATTTATTCTGGAAGAAGCAGTGTTAACGAGGTTCATAATATAAGCTTATTGTTGAATCGTGTGATTGTTAATGATTATTAGAGTTAGAACTTATGCCAAGCAAGTTTTTAACAGGCGCTCCAATCCCGCTCGTTTTAGCCCCTTCCCAATAAAAATTACCTTACTTTCTCTAGGAGATGATTTAGTAGAAGGAATTCCTTCTTGAAAATCTAAACGGCTGCCTACAGATTGGATGATCAAGGGCTTGTCTTTACCCTCAATCCAAACTTTTCCCTTCATGCGATACAGTCCTCTGGATTGAAAAGTCAAGTAGGCAAAAAGCTGATGGTATAACATCTTGTAGCTGAAATCGCGGTCAAACTTTAAAGTCAAAGATTTGACGGTTTCAGTGTGTTGGTGCGGATGATGTGGTAAGGCCTCATTTATTTTTAGATCCTCAAGCGCCTGCTTAGCTACAGACTCACTTTGTTCTTTTAGATAGAGTTCATTGAATAAAGGCGCATCTTCGGGCTGGAGGATAGGTGGAAAATTATCCTTATTGCCAAAGACGATTTTACCGATAGGGTTTAGGGCTTGTAACTTCTGCTCTAAGGCCTCTAAATGAGCTTGATCGACTAAGTCTGTTTTGTTGATGATGATCAGATCGCTATAGGTAATCTGATGAATGGCTTCTTCAGTTTCTACCAACTGTTGTTCGATCAACTCTGCATCCACTAGGCAGATAATTCTACTGAGCGGGAAATGTTTTTTGATAGAGGGATGACTCACAAAAGGAGCCGCTAGGCCATTGGGGTTCGCAACTCCTGTTGCCTCAATGATGATCTCGTCGTATTCGGCTCTCTTATCAAAAAGCAGATCTAAGATCTCGAATAGATTTTCATTTAGGGTACAACAAAGGCAGCCATTATTGATCTCCATAATATTGGCTTCAGGCCTTATGATCAGCTCACTATCGATGCCTTGCTGCCCAAATTCATTTTCAATGATAGCATAACGAGTATTGGGCTTACTGGTCATTAGATGATTAAGGAAAGTCGTTTTCCCTGCCCCTAAATAGCCAGTAAGAATCGTTGTGGGTTTTATTGCGGTTGCCTCAATTGTAGACATATCTTCTTTAGTATGGAGTAGAAAGTATTAGGTATTAAGTAGGGAGAAAAGCAGTATTTCTGGCTCTCTTTGACCTTTTTAGGTCATTCTCTTTATTTGTGTCTTAATACTCAAAATTGTTTGACATAAGTGATTTTCGATACAAACTGTTGTTCCCTAAAAGGGTTGTCGAGATCATTGATTTGGGTATCATTAAATACCACATAAATAAAGGAGAGCGGTTGGTACTCCCAACTAGCTCT
>CAZHOC010001298.1:0-2276 GCA_964534295.1 uncultured Bacteroidia bacterium
AAGGCTTTTGCACCACCTCCATATTGAGGCGAATCAATTGGGCAAAGCGCGCCAAATATTCATTGGCATCCGCAGTGTCATGTTGATTGAAAAAATGCTGAATCGAATTAAGGGTATTGAAGATGAAGTGGGGATTCATCATCGCCCCAAGGGCTTGCTGCTCCAGCTCGGTGAGCTTATTTTGTAAGTAGCGCTTTTCTTTTTCTCTCTCTCTCTCTTTTTGACATTTATCACTCTCCGCCAAGCCAAAAAGCCTATGAGCAAAATCGCCAGCGTGCTCACCAAAACATAGAACCAAGGACTCTTCCAAAATGGGGGAGAGATTTGAAAATGGACGCTTTCAATTTCAGACCAATTGAAGCCGTCATTGCTTGCTCTGAGTTCCAAAAGATAATCTCCATCTGCAAGTGCAGCCAACTGAATCTCTTGACTGCGTATCTCCTGCCAAGAAAGGCCATTGAGGCGATAGGTGATTTCGAGAGAGCGAGGATTTTGAAACTCTAGACCGCTAAATTGGAAACGGATATAATTGTTGTCCGAAGGAATAACCACATCCTGAGGGAACAGATAAGTAGAATCTTCGGTGATCAACTCGGTAATTTGAATCTGAGGTATGACGCTTGCTTTGAGCTCCGCCGCATCTGTCTTGAGCTTATAAAGCCCTTGGTCGGTTCCAAACCAAAGGATATTTGTATTTTCTTCAAACAGTAGGCAGTTAATATTTAAGCCTTTTCCTAATTGAGCCTTTACAAGGATTTCTTCCCCGTTAAATTCGAAGACGTAGAGGCCTTCATTGCTACCCACCCAAAGTCTTTGCTCTTGGTCAAAAGTCATACAACTGCTTGAGACTCCTTCAAAAAAGGCCGCCAAGCGAGCATCTTTCTTGCCATCACTGACATATAAACCATTAATCGTGGCGAAGAGAATTCGTCCGTCTGGAAGGCGGATCACATCCTTACTTTCAAAGGGGAGAACCGCTTCCTTCTCAAAGTCTGGTATAGAGTCCCAATAATAAAGGCCTTTATTCAGTGCCACCCATATAGAACCGTCCGGATTGTATAAGCTACCATTGGTGTTGAAGGTTCTCCAAGGGATATTATCAGGATAGCGATAGCTCTTTGAGATACTGAGCGCTCCTTGCTCATCTATATCCCAGACCGATAATTGCCCTAATTGGCTATCATCTTTGGGTGTTAGTCCTCCAAACCACATCAATAGAGTATGGTCATCGAGAAAGGTAGTATTGGAGGCTGTAATGGCAAATAGTCCGGGAGAGATTTCTATGGCAGCATCTCCTCTACCATCTGTGGACTCAATAAATATACTGGCGTAGGTATGTCCCTTACGACTATGAAAACTCTGCACCTCTCCTCGCATAACCGAAGACAAAAGAGCTAGGCGTTCTCCGGAGGAGCTAAACTTATAAATTTGTCGATTGGCACCAACCAAAAGTTCTTGCGCATTGGACATCCCGAGGGCGTCGACCTTTACGGCTCCGGGAGCGATTTCAACGCGCTCATAAGGATTCTTTTCCACTCTAAAGACCCCATTATTGGTAGTAGCAAACCACAATACTTGGTTACGGTCTTCATAAATGAAGTTGGCAAACTCATCCTTAAGTCCAATTTCATCCCCCACAAATCGAATCTCACCATGAGGAGGCTTGAGAAATACCCCCGCGTCTCGGACGCTAATCCAGAGATTTTCTTCACTATCCTTAAAAACAAAGTGTAGGTCTTTTGCATTCCAGCCAGGATGAGTCAAGGTAGCGGCAATTTGATGATCTCTGTACAGGTAGAGTTCCCCCTTACCACCTAACCAATAAGAATTTTCATCGTTTTGCCCATAACAATTCAAGATCTTCTTATACAACTCAGGATCAGCGACTGAGATTCCGTCCCCTGAAATCTGGGCATCCTCAAAATTGAAAAGCCCAAACCCATTTAGAAACCTCCTTTGTCCTTGGGGGGTAATAAACAATCGATTTACTAGCACAGACAAACGAGTCTTAGTAGGGCCTAAGTCCGAAAATATCCGGTTAAACCAGCCCTTGAACTTGAGGAGATGAACGGAATCGCTATGACGGATATAGATACTTTTGGCTAAAGCGCTATACAAAGTATCTCCCTCTTCTATCAAATCAGAACCTACTGGAATCTCTATAAATTCCTCATGATAGGACTCTTGCAGGCCGGGCATGATTTTATAGAGACCCTTTTTATAAATACCAGCCCAAAATCCACCCCCCTCAGCTTTTTGCAAAAGGGTAAAAGATC
>CAZHOC010001299.1:0-2271 GCA_964534295.1 uncultured Bacteroidia bacterium
CGGGCGCCGTAAACGGCGGACATCCCGAACTGCGCGGCAAAGATCCCGCCCAAGCTCAAGAGCGCCATGATATTGGCAATCACATAAGGCGAGTTGGGCGCAATATTAGGGACCCGGTAGCTCATGGCGCTAAGCGCAAATCCAAAGGCCGCAAAGCCTAAGGTCAGGCCCAAAAACAACCAGTTGCGTGTCTGATAACGGATTTCGAAACGGAGAAGTGATCCAAACATATGGTTCTCAAGAAATCACTCGCCATACTTAGATGCCTATTTTTGTGACCAAGCGTTCCCTGCAAGGGACTAAATGACAAATCTCTCTCCGAGTCCTTAGAGAAAAACGAATTCTGCTATATTGTAAACATGGATGTATTGACTACTTTTTTGAGCTCGATTCCTTGGTGGGCCTATCTTCTGGTTTTTCTTGCGCTAGTGGCCTTTCATGATATTTTCATTAATAAGCGCCACACTATTCTCCACAACTTTCCGATCGTAGGGCATATTCGCTATTGGTTAGAAAGTATTGGCCCTGAGTTGCGTCAGTACATAGTGGCCAATAATCGAGAGGAATTACCCTTTAATCGGAGTCAGCGGTCTTGGATTTATGCCTCAGCCAAGCGGCAAAACAACTATGAAGGCTTTGGTACAGACCAAGACATTCATGCCCCTGGGCATATATTTATCAACCCGGCCATGCTGCCCTATGAGATCCCCGAAGATCATCCCAATAAAGAGCATAAAGACCTTTTGCCTTCGGCTAAGGTGATGGGAGCTTTTCATAAAAGAAGACGTCCTTATCGTCCGGGCTCGGTGGTTAACATCTCAGCCATGAGCTATGGCTCTCTTTCTAAAGCAGCCATAACGGCCCTAAACCAAGGCTCTAAGCTTGCCAAGTGTTATCATAATACCGGTGAAGGAGGCTTGTCGCCCCATCACCAGCACGGGGCGGATGTGGTCTTTCATTTTGGTACTGGCTATTTTGGTGTGAGGGGAGAAGATGGCAATTTTTCCATGGAGAAAATGGTGGAGTTGGTAAAGCAGAATCCCTTTATCCGAGCCATAGAAGTAAAGTTATCACAGGGCGCTAAGCCGGGTAAGGGGGGAGTTTTACCGGCTAAAAAGATATCTAAAGAAATCTCGCAAATTCGAGGAGTGCCCATGGGCAAGGATGTACTTTCTCCTGCTCGCCATACTGCTTTTCGGAACATAGTCGAAATGGTGGATTTTGTGGAGGCGATAGCAGAGGCCACCGGCTTGCCAGTTGGGATTAAATCTGCAGTAGGTAAACTCGAACTTTGGCACGAACTAGCCGACATCATGCAGAAAACGGGCCGTGGTCCAGACTTTATCACGGTTGATGGGGGAGAAGGAGGTACTGGAGCCGCACCCCCTGCCTTTGCGCATCATGTATCTCTGCCCTTGGTATATGCCTTTAGTGAAGTCTATCAAATCTTCCAAGATCGAGGGATAACTGATCAGATCGTCTTCATAGCTGCTGGTAAGCTCGGCTTCCCCGAACGCTCCCTCATGGCCTTTGCGATGGGAGCTGACATTATCAATGTCGCGCGGGAGGCCATGATGTCAATTGGTTGCATTCAGGCCCAGCTATGCCAGACCAATCGTTGCCCGGCGGGCGTGGCCACCCAAAGCAAATGGCTGCAAGCGGGTTTAGACCCTAAATTGAAATCCGTTCGCTTTTACAATTATGTCAAGACTTTGAGAAAGGAGATATTGGACATCACACATGCTTCTGGCTATGAACATCCTTGTCAGATGACAATGGAAGACGTTATGATGGGCATGGGGGACAATCACTATACCCAAAACCTACAAGAGACTTATGGCTATACCAAAGATACTGTAGACTTTAAAGGTATGGATCATCTCATTAATTGCGAGCACTTAGGGGCCAAGGATCAAATTCTTACGGCTGAATAACTCGGTGGGGAACTTTGGTCAAATCCCAGTCAATGACCATGCCTCGACCTACTCCTTTGACCGCTTTGCTGCCATAAAGGTATTCTACTAAATACATGGCTGGTTCAAAGGATTTGGCGCCTCCAGCGCTAGTGATAAACTTGCCATCATGCACAAATAGCAAATCACTCAGCACTTCTAATTGGGGGAAACGCTTTTTGTAAGCGGGGATATCTGAAGGGAAGGTAGTAGAAACGGACCCATCTAATAAACCTGCCTCTGCCAGTACAAAAGCTCCATCGCAAAGCGAAAGCACATAGGAGGCATCTTTTGCGGTTTCTCTTACGAAATCTAGCAT
>CAZHOC010001300.1:0-2270 GCA_964534295.1 uncultured Bacteroidia bacterium
AGTCCATGCAACGCTATTAAGCCAATGGATATAGCTACCTTTGTCGCCAAGAACCATCGTAATGAAAATCCCTCGTCAAATTCTGCAAAAGCTTAAAATCGATCGCTTAAACCCGATGCAAGAGGTGGCTTTTGATGCTATTAATCGCCATAAGGAGGTGATTTTACTTTCACCTACCGGGACAGGAAAAACCTTAGCCTTTTTATTGCCGATCGTTTCAAATCTTGATCCTAAGCAAGCGGGATTACAAGTAATGGTTTTAGCGCCAAGTCGCGAGCTTGCGCTTCAGATTGAGCAAGTGGCAAGAGAAATGGGCAGTGGATTTAAGGTAAATGCGGCTTATGGTGGACGAAAAATCGCCAAGGATCGGGCTGAGTTGGCTCATAGTCCAAGCATACTGATCGGGACGCCGGGCAGGCTTGCAGACCATATTCGTAGAGGTACTTTTTCATGTGCAGGACTTAAGTATTTGGTTCTAGATGAATTTGATAAATCACTGGAGATCGGCTTTGAAAAAGAAATGAAGCAGATCATTAGAGCGATCCCTCAAAATGCAAGCAAGATTTTAACTTCTGCGACTTATGGGGTGGAGGTGCCAAGCTTTGTGCAGCTCAAGCAGCCTGAAGTAATCAATTATGCAGAAGCCGAAAACAGGCAGTTGGAAGTCAAACGTATCCTCTCTCCCTCCAAGGATAAGTTGGAGATTTTAGGAGCGAGTTTGCGTCATCTGGGGCCTAAGTCAGGTATCGTTTTTTGCAATTTTAAGGACAGTATCCAGCGAGTAAGTGATTTTTTGACAACGGAAGGAATTGAGCACGCTTGCTTTTATGGGGGGATGGAGCAGAAAGACCGGGAGCGAGCGCTGATTAAGTTTCGTAATGGTACCCATCGATTGTTGTTAGCGACAGATTTGGCCGCACGCGGTATTGATGTGCAAGCACTAGATTTTATTATTCATTATCATCTCCCGAATCGAGCCGAAGAGTTTATTCATCGCAACGGACGGACAGCACGAATGCAAGAAGAAGGAGCAGCTTATGTATTGCAATGGGCACAAGAACCCTTACCCGATTTTGTAGGGGAATTAGCTGTTGAGGTTTTAGAAGATCGACCTGTTCCTGAGGCTACGGAATGGCAAACTTTATTTGTCTCAGGGGGGCGTAGGGATAAGATCTCGAAAGGAGATATTGCCGGTTTGTTTATCAAGAAAGGAGGCCTTGAAGCCAATAAATTAGGCTTGATTGAGTTGAAAAATGACTGCGCATTCGTGGCCGTTTCAAGCCCTAAAATTGGAGCTCTTATTGCGAAGGTGAATCAACAAAAACTGAAAACAAAAAAAAGTAAAGGTTTATACTGTTTAGGCTTAAGTAATTGATAGCTAGTTGTTTATTAAGTGATTGTTCAGTTAATGTGAATTGGTTGTAGCTGCAACTGTCTTTTTTGCTAAAATTTTAGACTACTTTATGTTTTCTGATTTTTTTAGCCGATATTTTCCGAGCCATTACACGATAACTTAAAACAACTAAATCAATTTTACATCAGCACAACCCTTAAGCCAGCCTAATGAAATTCATGTTGTTTGATGTTTGTGTCAAATGTCAAAGCCCATTAACCAAAGAGGAAATCGATGGATCAGATGGATTTTGCCCAAAGTGTGGCTATGATTCTGATTCGTTGACCTGTAAGACGGAAAAGAAGAAATTCGTTTCCCTGCGACCTTGGTGGAGATTCTGGCAAAAATTAGAATTTGTACCCTTAGAAGAAATAGGCGAAGAACTTGAACCTAAGTATTTCTCTTCCGTTAAAAAATGGGAGGAGAAAGGTAAGAAAACAATCCCTTCCTCTTCCAAAAAATAAAGTTTTCATGATGCTTCTGGTTAAGAAAATGATTTCATTTTCTTGACATCAATATGTTACAGCTGTCTTTGTTCTTGCTGGGCTAGGAGATTTCCAGCTTTGGACAGCTTTTAGGGCTTTTTACTGTTTCACAGAACGCTTATTCGATTTAGGATTAGACAAGGAGAGGTCTTAACAAACTTGCACATTACCCTATTAAACCTACCTCCTGCCAGCTCTTAGTAGTGGTCTACCCTAAAGCGATGTTTTCTACGGCTTTGCTTGCGTAAGCTGTAGTAGATAACGCCCTTTAACCGTTTGTCATGCTAACAAAGCCAATCTCCACTCTTCCACTTGAAACCAGGCATGCCTGTATTGATGGGATAGACGATGATGATAACGTCAGCCCATGAAGAACGGCCGTAAATGATGCC
>CAZHOC010001301.1:0-2268 GCA_964534295.1 uncultured Bacteroidia bacterium
ATGGCCATATAGCCAATGAAAAAGGTGAATCCGATAACATCACCTGCTGCTAAATTCGCATCGAGTAGCGTTGTAGGATAAAACATAATATCTAAAAAGTTAGGTAAATAATAGAACGAATAATCAAAGGTTTAAACACTAGCACTACAGTTTTGTTTAATAAAATGTAAAAAACATTAAACAAAATATCCGCCTAGTTTAATATGTATATATGTTCATGTTTCTATATATACTTCGATTAGGTGAACTATTATTCGCGAATTATGGACACATTTGATTGGATTGTCGCAGGTGGTGGTGCAGCAGGAATATCCCTGATTAACTATATGATAGACAGTGGTTTAAAGGGAAAGATTCTGTTGCTGGAAAAAGAAAAGAAGCATAGCAACGACCGAACCTGGTGCTATTGGAGCAAGGAAAGTTTGCCAGGCCTCACCGGATCAGATTCTGTTTGGGATCAAGGCGAAATTCTTACAAATAATCTTCAAGAAAAATTTTCAATGGGCCGTATTTCTTATAGGATGATTCGGTCTGGAGGATTTTATCGACAGATGTATGATCGATTTTCTGAGCATCCAAGAGTAGAAATTCGCTATGAAAATGTGTTAAAAATGAAGGGCCATAGTGAGTATGCTGAAGTCCAAACAGACAAAGGAACTTATCGTGCCCGCTATGCCTTTAATAGTTTGCTACCTCATAGCCCAGTAGCCCCCAATTTTCAGTGGGGACTCAAACAGCATTTTGTTGGGACTTGGATAGAGACAGAAGAAGATACCTTTGATCCAGAGCGCATAACGCTCATGGACTACCGAGTGCCACAGGAGGGAGAGGTCCAATTTGTATATGTTTTACCTATTAGTCCAAGGAAGGCTTTAATAGAGTATACCGCCTTTTCTCCTAATACTTGGAAAAGAGAGAGGTATATGCGAGGTATCAGGGACTATTTAAAGACTCACTACCAACTTGAAAACTTCCACATCATAGAAGAGGAGTCTGGGGTGATCCCTATGAGTCGTCAAGTTTTTCCTCGCATCTCCGATGAACGCATCGTCCATATCGGAACCGCTGGCGGCATGACCAAAGCTTCTACTGGTTATACATTCCACCGAATTCAGGAAGACAGCAAAGAAATCGTCAAGAATCTACTTGAAACGGGTTTCCCCATTCCGGACCTAAAGGCAACTGGACGCTTTGCTTTCTATGATCGCTTACTTTTATGGTTAATAGAACATGAGCCAGAAAGAATCCCAGAGGTCATGCGTCAACTCTTTGCTGCTAACTCCGCTGATTTGGTATTCCGCTTCCTACATGAAAAAACTACCCTAATAGAAGAAATATTTCTATTCGCCCGTTTACATTGGCCTCCATTCCTTAAAGCTCTTAGATATGCGATTTTCCACCCTCAGTCCGCGCGCAAAATGGGATCTTTGGCTAAGCGTTCCCACCTTGATGTGCCTATTTCTTAGCCTTTTTATAGAACCCCCACTTTGGTTGGAATGGGGCTGGTTGGCCATCATAATGTTGCTCACAGGGATTCCTCATGGTGCGACAGACCATCTTGTCTACTGGCATAAGCTCAGGGCCCAAGGCCAAGCCAATTCATGGCGGAACTTTTTGGTCCCGTATATCATTCAAATTGCCCTTTATGGCCTTCTTTGGTGGGTATTACCCCAATTGAGTTTGGTGGTCTTTTTAGTATTGAGTTTTTATCATTTTGGTCAGTCCCAGCTCTATTATATAGATCTCTCTGAGAATCATCCTTTCAAGAAATTTCTTTATCTCCTTTGGGGTGGGGGAGTGTTGATTATTTTGCTGCTTGGGCATCCGGAAGAAAGCATAGGTTATTTAACAGGAATCGTGGACGAGCAATTTTTGCAACTTGCCGATTGGCAAGCTTTGTATTTGCCTTTAATTACTATGATTGCAAGCCTTTGGGGTTTGGGAATGATGCTTTGTTGGCATAGAGGCTGGATTGCGGGAGCGGAACTAATCCGGGAAATATCGGTGAGTTTCTTGCTAGCGATTTGCCTGCAGGTAGCAAATCTTTGGATAGGATTTGGGCTTTATTTTGGACTCTGGCATGCCACAAAAACTATCAGAGCGGAGATTAAATTATTGAGCGATGAAAGTAATTCAAACTTTTCGTGGCGGGATTGGATCAAACAAGCCTTACCGTTCAGCCTCATAAGCTTCTTTGGCTTGGGGCTACTTATCACTGCTTGGTGGTTATGGGGAGAGAATATGCACCCTGTTTTCTGGTTCTTTGTG
>CAZHOC010001302.1:0-603 GCA_964534295.1 uncultured Bacteroidia bacterium
ACCCCTGCCTGGACCTAACGTGATGCTCAGCGGAGAAGAGGTGCCAAACCAGCATGCGCGAGCCGGTGCGGGAGGCTTTTATGAGCTGACTAATGTACAGACCGGTTACGATTACACCATCACTCCACATTGGAATGATAATCCTTTGAACGGGGTTACTACCTTTGATCTAATCCTGATTACAAAACATATTTTAGGAGTATCCTACCTGAACTCTCCACTAAAGCTACTGGCGGCTGATGTCAATAATTCTGGTAGCATTACCACGATCGATTTGATTTCCTTGCGCCGGGTAGGATTGGGAGTAGAGGAGGAATTTCCTAACAATACAAGTTGGCGTTTTAGCGATGAGGATTGCGATTTGCCTTATCCTGAGAACCCATGGAGAACCCTGATACCGGAGGCTGTTAGTCTTAATAACCTTAGTGCCATAGAAGCCGGTAATATAGACTTCGTTGGTTATAAAGTGGGGGATGTCAATAATACCGTTAGTACGCAGTTTCAAGCGGTACAGCGTGTGGAGACGCGTGACCAAACCAGAACCAAACTGGTGCTTAGAGAAGAGCCCTTAACCGCCAATGATATCGTTTCCGTTCCCGTCTA
>CAZHOC010001302.1:620-2262 GCA_964534295.1 uncultured Bacteroidia bacterium
AGCCTTACAAGGTTTCCAGTTTAGCCTACAATGGGATACAGAACAATTAACATTTTTAGAGGCTGGTGGTGCACTGTTAGATGCGGGACATTGGGGTACTAGCTTTGTCGAAGAAGGGCAACTTACGGTAAGTTGGAACTCTCCAATGGGACAAGAATTGGAGATGTTGGATGAGGATGTACTCCTGCTTGAATTGCGCTTCAGCGTCTCTCAAAAGGGACCTTGGAAAGACCTTTTCAGCTTAAGCGGTTTTACAGCTGCGGAAGCCTATCTCGAATCCGATGAGATCTTAGGAATTGGGCTAGAGATTGAAAAAGGCAAGGAATTAGCAGAGACTCGTCTCATAGGTAATTTCCCCAATCCATTCAGTCAGGAAACCTTAGTTGAGTTTAGCCTAGCTGCTCCGCAAGCAAACACCTTTAGAGTATTGTCGGCCACCGGAGCGGTAGTGGATCAGTGGACGATTCAGCAGGCTGGAGGTTGGCATCAATTCAAGGTAGATGGAGCCCATTGGCCAACTGGAGTCTTATACTTAGAAATGACCAACACAGAGGGCAGATGGGTGCAGAAGATGATACATGTTAAGAAAAATTAAATATAATGTGTTCATCGGGAAAATGTAACAAAAAGCGAATAATCAGCGTAAGACGAAGGAACAAGATTATAGTTGTTATATTAAGAATTCCTGCATCTATACCCAGAAAGCTAGTATAATTAGGAGGTTTAGGTCGAAAGTTCGACCCTTATATAGGTTAAATGGTTATGTGTCTAAAAGTAGCGAAAGTGACAAAAGAAATCTGATCTGTCACAATTTTTCGAAAAATGAAAGAATAAATAATTAAAAAAAAAATTTAAGACCTATATTTGCCTCGCATCCCTAAGTACAAACCCTCTTTGAGGATCATCCCTCTTATCTAGAAACTTCTCAATATCCCCCTAGCAGGTCTATTACTAAGCGGAAGTGCCTTCTATTGGTCACTTCAAGCAGAACAACACAATCTCAAGTAAAAACAGAAACACTATGGACGTACACGTTTTCTTCTTTTCTATCCCTGCTTGCTGACTTTTAGTCCTCCTATAGCGAGCTTTTTCCGAAGAATAATGTAGTACAGTCTTATCAACTAAGCTTGGTTTGAGCACTGACGCACTGGAGTTTAGCATGTGTCGATCATCCATGCGTCACTCGAGCAGTGAGCTACTTAACCTTAGCTCCCCCCTGATTTTGTATGGGGCGGGGCTTGTATGCTATTTGAAGACGACCTAAATATTGATAATAACACGACAACACTATGACTTACGTGTACACACAATCCCTGAACAATAGTCATCTTAAGAAATTTACGCGTTTCTTAGTCATCTCCTTATTGAGTCTTATCATTCCGATGCAACTGCAGGGGCAAGCATTTATGCCCTTGGAGGAAGCGACGGAGGTTAGAGTGGAGCCTTGCAGCTCGCTCTCAATTGAGTCCATTACCATTCATGCTGAAACGGCTTGTGGTGCAGGAGATGGTCAGATTATTATTCGCCTAAACGAAGATGATAACCTTATTTCCTCCTCCTACACGCTGAGAATGCATAAGGGAAGTAAGGTTATAAGAAGTTATACCGGTTTAAGAAAACGCGGTAATGAGATCGTCTTGAC
>CAZHOC010001303.1:0-2256 GCA_964534295.1 uncultured Bacteroidia bacterium
GAAATGCTCCTTCAAGTCCCAAGCATTATCCCAGCTTTGGATACCCCCCATGATGGGCATGGCAAGACGCTCTTCATCTCGAGTTAAATCTCCTGATATAGCGGTCCAGCTATCCCCGCGGTTTTCTGACCGCCAGACGCGAGCCGAGGCAAAATAGATCCTCGCTGGATCATGGGCACTAACTACGATCGGAGCATCCCAATTGTATCTTTCGTAATCTTCGCCTGCACCTGCTTGCGGCTGGATAGAAACCTGCTCCCCTGTAATTTGATCTATGCGATGTAGACCTCCTTTTTGGGTTTCAGCATAAGATATATTTGGGTTGCCCGGTTCAATAGCCGATTGATGTCCATCAGCAAAGAGGGTTTTCCACCAGTCTGCATTCCGAATGCCGTGCATATTGTCAGTGCGGGAAGGACCACCATGAGAGCCATTGTCCTGCGTACCACCATAGATATTATAGAAGGGTTCGGAGTCGTCTACCGCAAGTTTATAGTACTGCGTTATAGGCATGTTGTCAATAAAACGCCAATTCTCAGCAAGATCTAGGCTTTCGTATAGACCGCCATCTGTTCCAAGTAGTAGGTAGTTGGGATCATCATCGCGGAAGGCCATAGCATGGCTATCAGAGTGAACCCCATCACGTTTGAGGATACGGTAGGTTTTGAAATGGTCGTCGCTAACATACATGCTATTGTTGACGAGGTAGAGGCGACCTTCATGATGCGGTGAGGCATATAATTCTTGGTAGTAATGAGGGCCAGTGGCTCCCGCTACTGCATCAGACTGCTTGGTCCAAGTTTGCCCACGGTTTTCGGACATAAATACGCCCCCTTTGGTGCGTAAGAGTTCAATAGCGGCATAAATACGATCCGGATTCTGAGGAGAAATGGCGAGTCCTATTTTGCCCATATTGACATTGGGTAAGCCTCCTGTGAGTTTTTCCCATGTTTCGCCTCCATCTAAGCTACGATGAATACCAGAACCTGGCCCACCTCCTAGGTAAGCAGCAACAGTACGATGGCGGTCCCAGGTGGCCGCGTACATACGGTCAGGATTCCTAGGATCAACCACTAGGTCCGTAACGCCCGTCCAATCTCCTGCGCCAAGTACTTTTTCCCAGCGTTCACCACCGTTAGTAGTTTTGTAAAGGCCACGTTCACCACCGCTGTTCCATAAAGGACCTTGCACTGCTACCCAGATAATATCGGAGTTGTTAGGATGAACCACAATTTTAGAAATGTGCTCTGAAGCCTCTAGCCCCATCTTTTTCCAAGTTCGCCCATTATCAAGGCTGCGGTAGATACCATCGCCAAAGCCGACATGCCGACCTCCGACATTTTCACCGGTTCCTACCCAAATCGTATTGGGATTGTTAGGGTCGATGGTCACACAACCAATAGAGTAGGAGGGCTGATCATCAAAAATTGGTGTCCAGGTAATGCCGGCATTTTGGGTTTTCCAGACTCCGCCGGAGCCAACGGCTACATACCAGATGTTTTGATTTTCTGGATGGAATGCAATATCAGCAATCCGTCCAGAGGTGAATGCTGGTCCCACATTACGCATTTTCAAACCTGTGAAGGTAGAAGCCTTCATAAGGCTATCCTGTCCTTGGGTGAGGTTGACTATCATGAGTAGGCTGACAGTCAGGAGTACAATTTTTCTCATTTTGACTTGAAGTAGTTGGAATGCTTGGCTGGATCTTCCAGCTATAGGAAATATAAAATTAACTTCTTGAATATTGCCAATGGAGTAGACGGCCAAGAAGTAATGCTTTCGCATCAAAAATAAAGATCGGGCGGGAGCTAGTTCTGATAGTAATGAGCTGAGGCCATTACTGCTTATCATGATTTTAAAGTCTAATCTAGGGTTTTTGTTCAAACCCTGACTTATATCTCCTAATTGAATTTGCCTTTTGCAAGATTTCCCGATTCTCGCCTGCTGTTGCGTTTTGGCTGTAGCGGGAAGTAGAATAAGCGTTCCGCGTAGCGGATAAGAAGTATAAAGGTCCCTCGGCTATCGCTCGGGAAGACAATTGAGAGATTGTTGGCTAAGCCAGAGAATTCCCCATTGTCATGCTGAGCCGCGTCGAAGCAACTAGAGAGGAAATCGTTCCGTGCATCGGTGAAAAATCATAAAGGTCCCTCGGCTATCGCTCGGGAAGACAATAAAAGATGGAATGGCTAAGCCGGAGAAAACCCCATTGTCATGCTGAGCTCCGCCGAAGCAACTCGAGGGACAATCGTTCCGCGC
>CAZHOC010001304.1:0-2255 GCA_964534295.1 uncultured Bacteroidia bacterium
GGAGCTGGAGGGAGCGCGGGTGCTTGACCTGTTTGCGGGTACTGGCAATATTAGTCTGGAGTTTTGGAGCAGGGGAGTAGCCGAAGTGATTTCAGTAGATAAGCATCCTCGCTGTGTCAAAGCGATTGAAGTTGCTAAAAAAGACTTAGGCATCGTCGGTGGGAACGTTATCAGAATGGATGCCTTTTCTTATGTCAGACAATACAAGGGAGCTCCTTTTGATATCGTCTTTATGGATCCTCCCTATGCTATGCCTCGGCAACGAGATCTCGTAGAAATGATCCTCAATGGTCCCTTCCTACATGATAAATCCACTCTGATCGTTGAGCACACATCTCAAGTCAAATTGTCGGATTTATCTGGTTTTGATATGGAAAAAACCTATGGTTCTTCTAGATTGAGCTTCTTTGATCAACCCAATGCCTAGAAAATGAAAAAAGCGATTTTTGCGGGTTCTTTTGACCCCATTACCGTTGGACATGTTGAAATAATCAAACGCGGACTCTCGATCTTTGATGAAGTCATAGTTGCCATTGGGATCAATAGTGCCAAAAGATATTATTTCACGCTAGAGCAGCGCCTCGAAATGCTCAATCGATGCTTCGCTGATGAGCCCAGGGCCAAAGTCGCTAGTTATGAGGGGCTTACCATAGAGTTTGCTCAGCAAGAAGGCGCAAACTTTTTATTGCGCGGTCTCCGTAACGGTCAAGACCTCAATTATGAACAACCTATTGAACTGATCAATAAACATATGGCACCGCAGATCGAGGTGGTTTATCTAGTGAGCAGTCCCGAAAAAGCGGCAATCTCTTCGACCATTGTTCGTGAGGTACTTAAATTCAATGGGAAAGTGGAAGGCCTGCTTCCTGAGGCAGTTCTTGCCTACCTAGCAGAAATAAAATAAGCGATCTCTCTTAACGATATACTATTCCCATTCCGGCGGCGTTGTTTATATGTAGCAAAAGGCAACGAAAGCCATTTATATCTTGTTATGATAATACAGCATCAATCGAAACAGGCATTCAATTGAGTTTGAGTCAGTTTGACTGACTACTACATATGCCAAAGACTTCTCCTTAATTTTTTTAGCCGCCTGATGAGAGAGAGACGCATTGCGTCTCTCTTTCGTATTAGGATAATGTGTATTTTCGTGGCCCATGACGCATATCGCGGTCAATACACGATTACTATTATCTAAGCGGCTCGAAGGCATCAGTCGCTTTGGTTGGGAAGTGCTGCAACGCATGGTCCTGCGTAATCCTGAAATTCAATTTTCTTTCTTTTTTGATCGCCCTTATGATCCCTCCTTTATTATCGCAGATAATATCACCCCCTATGTGATTCCGCCACAGGCACGCCATCCCTTACTTTGGTTTGCCTGGTTTCACTATCAACTGCCCCGCAAACTGGACAAAATCGGCGCAGACTTATTCTTCTCGCCTGAGTTCTACCTAAGCACTCATCCTACGATACCCCAGATTCCGGTTTTCCATGATTTGGCTTATGAGCATTATCCACAAGATCTCAAAGCTTTTGCGAGCTGGTATTGTCGTCGTTATTCTCCCCGCTTCGCGGAACGCGCATCCCATATCCTTACGGTTTCCTCATTTAGTAAGACCGACCTAGTCGAACGCTACCATCTACCCCCCGAAAAGATATCTGTAGTATACAATGGCGCTAGCCCTCATTTCAAACCTCTTGAACCCGCTGCGCAGCAAAAGGTGAGAGAGCGTTATACCGAAGCTAAACCCTACTACCATTTTGTCGGGACGCTCAACCCCCGCAAAAACATAGAGAACTTGTTAAAAGCTTTCGACCAGTTCAAAACCCAAACCGATAGTCCGCACCGCCTCCTGATCGTGGGCCGCAAAGGTTGGAAATATAAAGCTGCCTTCGATGCCTATGAAGCTATGACTCACAAAGATGCGGTCATTTTTACTGGTTTTGTCCCTGATGAGGAACTCCCCCTGATTTACGCCGCTTCTGATGCTTTGTGCTATACACCCTATCTAGAAGGCTTTGGCATTCCTCTTTTGGAGGCCATGCAAACAGAGACGCCCATTATTTGTAGCGACCGCACTTCTATGCCTGAAGTAGCTGGCCAAGCCGCGCTTTTGGTAGATCCCTTCTCCGTGGAGAGTATCAGTCAAGCGATGATGCGGATATACCAAGAGCCCGCTTTGCGCAACGATCTCCTCCAAAAAGCCCGCATACAGCGACAACGCTTTTCTTGGGACCAAACTTATGATCGCGTT
>CAZHOC010001305.1:0-2253 GCA_964534295.1 uncultured Bacteroidia bacterium
CCATCGTCCCAATCAATGAAGTAATTGTAGCCACCTCCTGTGGTTGGAATCGTAATAGACTCATTGGGAGAGGTCGTCTTCCAGGTAGTAATAAAGGCAGAGGAACAATCCTGATCGATTCTATCCAGATCAAAGGTCCAGTTGTGATTATTAATTAGGCTTATCCTTGCGTTAGCACTATTACAAAAACGTAACTCTCGCCCCCCAAGGGTAATATTGTTTGGGATTTGCGTCTCCCCGGGATCCAGTCTGTTCCAACCAATTACCGTATTATCATAATTAGCAATAGACATGCCCGAGTTCGATAACATAAGAGACATATCCGTTACCTTACTGATATCCCAGTTGCTTAAATCTTGGTCAAAGGAAAGACAAATGGCCAGCATGGCCCGCATGGAAGTTACCTGGCTTACATCCCAGCCACCAATGTTTTGATTAAACGCAAAGGCAGCATCGAACATCGACGTCATATTGGTCACCTTTGCGGTATTCCAGCCACTGATATCTTGGTTAAAAACGGACGCTTGCAGAAACATACTTTGCATATCCGTTACATTACTAACATTCCAGGAGTTGAGTGCTTGATTAAAGGAGGATGCACCCGCGAATAGCCCAGACATATTCGTCACATTGCTCACATCCCAATTATTAATGGACTGATTGAAGGACGTTGCTTCCCTAAACATATTTGTCATATCCGTCACTTGGGATAGGTTCGGACTGTCAGTGGCGGGTATAGTCAAATTACTGCAGCCGTAGAAGGCATCCCGCATGGAGGTCCAGGCGTTGGTGCCCCATTGTTCTATACTTACTATTTTCTCCCGATCTCCCGTATTACTAAAAGCAATACGTGGAAATGCACCACTGATCTCCACAGAGTACGTACCGGCAGTTGGGAAGTTAATGGTTGCATCTCCGGTAAACGGTCCGGCAACACCACTGTTGTTGGCATTACTTTGGTCTACCCAACTGACGGAGTAGTTGTAGCCTGTCCCTGCGGTGGGAATGGTAATTTGAGTATTACTAGAGGTACCTGGGTTATCGGTTTTCCAGGTGGTAACAAATGCCTCGTCTACAGAAATAATTGGCAAGGGCGTAGTAATAGTATGTGCTTTTGTGAAGTAGCTGCTCAGCAGACAGCCTACCAGTACAATCAGCCATTTAAGTTTCCATCTTGTGTACATAAAATGATCTTTAGATTTAAGTAATTTGAATGGGGGTAGAGAATAGGATCATACGCACATCCTTATTGGATTGTGATGGTCACAAAGGTGCAGGAAGGGAAGAAAAAGGCATTGGACTATCTGCGCATGTGCTTGGACTAGCACGGCGACCACTTGGACTATCTGCGCATGGCTTGGACTATTTGCGCATTAGCCTTACAAAGGGCGGGTTTCACTAGGACTTTCACCGTATTCTTCGGCATAGGCGCGGGAGAAATAGGCGGGATCCGTAAAGCCTACATCGTAGGCGACTTCCTTGATGGAAAGGGTGGCATCTTGGAGTAATTGTCTGGCTTTTTGCAATCTGATGGCACGTACAAAGAGAGACAAGGAACGCCCCGTTAAAGCTTTGACCTTACGGCCTAATTGAGAACGGCTGAGGCTGAGGGCTTCGCTAAGTTGATCGAGATTAAACTGCGGATCTGCCATTCTTTCCTCTATGATGGCTTTAATTTGTAGTACAAAGGCATCTTCTAGATCAGGGTTCGAGACTTTCACTTTGGGCAATGGCTGTGCGTAGATATCCTGATACCTTTCTTGGAGTTTTTTCCGAACTTCTAGTAGATTATGCGTACGTACCAGTAATTCCTCCTCGTGAAAAGGTTTGGCCAGATAGTCATCCGCCCCATACTTCAAGCCCTGAATTCGGGACTCCACATCTGATTTGGCAGTGAGTAGGATAATGGGGATATGACTGGTACGAATATCTCCCTTCAGGGCCTCACACAGCTCAAAGCCATCTTTTTTGGGCATCATCACATCGCTGATGATGATATCGGGGATATGCGCATAAGCTTGCTCAATACCTTTTTGGCCGTCGGGCGCCACGATCAGCTGATAATGACCTTCCAGGCAAATCTCTAGATATTGGGTGATATCCGCATTGTCTTCTACGATCAAGGCCACTGGTAAATCAGAATTACTGGTAGGAGCTTTGGCCGTTGCTACTTTCTTTCCAAAAATGGCAGCTGAAATTTGAACGACATCTGTAGTTTCTGCCACAGGAGCATGCTGCGTAATGGGTAGCAAC
>CAZHOC010001306.1:0-2252 GCA_964534295.1 uncultured Bacteroidia bacterium
ATCTGGGGATAGGCAGCCGTGCCCTCATAAAACTGGCTTTCGCTGATATGAGGGATGATGTAAACGAAGGTATTGAGGCGGAGCTGTTTGATTTCTGTATCTAAGCCGCTGGTCTCCTTGAGGTATTTGGCAAGGTTGCGCTCATAAACGACATCTACCTTTCCACCCCCGACACTGCTGCCACCGTGAAAAAACATGATGACGGGAAAAGCCTCTGAATCATCGGTACATGACTTAGGGACATAAAGATTGTAGCCATCGACATTGGTGCCTTCGTATTGCTTTTCTACGAGGTAGAAGTCGCCAGTCTGCTCATCCTGTACTTGGGTAGGATTGGGCAGAAAAAAAGTACTCAGTAAACTTAGCGTCGCGAAAAGGGATAAAGTATTCATAGTAGTTGGGTTGCAAAGGCGTCCAAATAATTAACTCAGCAAAGGCGACAAAATTGTTTTTGTTCTTAGCCTCTGGCCTTGCGGTAGGCTTTGCGTCTTTGTTTCTTTAGCATCCTCGTATGGAAACGGTAAAGACGATCATTTAATCCACCGACTATGGTCGGCAAGGATTTTTGTAATAAGCGCTCATAATAGGGAAAGGGGCGTGTCAGTTGAATAAACTGATCACTCTTCACCACCAAAGCCTCAAAACCTAATGAATTGCCCCCATAATAGCTGGCCTTGCGCTCTGGGCCGTTGGCCGTGGGTTCATAATAATAGTGATCAAAATTCTTGGCTGTATCGCCTACTACGGAGGTGATTTCCGCTACTAGATAATAGGGATTGTCTAATTTGACGCTATTGTCTGGCAAGAGATCTCGATTGAGAAACTCCACGGAATCAAACTGTCCTAGCTTCACCTTTTGGGTGTAGTGACTGAAAAAGAAATAGACGGGGCAAAAGTCAAAATTTGCTTCAAAAGCAGCCACTAAGGCTTGATTATACAGCTTTTGCTCCGTTTCAATTTGCTCCGCTTTTTCGGTTTTACCTCTGGCTCGCAGGGCATCGATAGTTGGCTGTTGGGTTTTGAGTCTGACCAGCAGAACGCCATCATGAAGCCCTTGGATTTGGGACAGAGAATGCCGCTTCCGGGCCTTACGATAGGACTCTTTTGAGGGTTTTGACTGGCTATTCTGGGCGTAAAGGAAAGCGGGTAGCAAAAAAAGCAGGAGCAGGTAATAGGGTTTCATAGGTGTGTGAGATGGTTTTACTTCGCATTTGCGACAAACAGGCCTCTCAACATAATGAATAATTTTGACTAGCGGTAGATTGGCCTAGCTATCAACGATCGTGAACCCCCCTGCCAGCTAATATCTTTTCCTGATATTTTTCAATTCTGGCGATTCTGGTTTTGCTCTGTTTAGCTTTGGAAAAGTACAGGATATAGCCCCGCTGACGCCCTGGCGTCAAGGCTTCAAAGGCCTCTTTAAGATCAGGTAGTTCTGCAAATTTGGCGAGCAGCTCTGCTGGAATGGGTTCTGGATTTTGCTTAAAGGCTACTTTCAAGCCGGCTTTTTCAATCTCGATGGCTTCAAAAATATAGGCCTTGATACTCGCTTCGAGGGCGATAATATCCTTGACTGCGGTAAAGCGAAATTGCCTTGCAGCTTGAGAGTTTTCCCCAGGCCTAGTCAAGAGTTTCTTTTCATCTTGGAGCAAGCTCCCTTTGAAGAAACCCACCACTGCAGCATCTTTCAAAGCACTCATGATCAAGACATTACTACCGTTAAAGGTATAACAAGGCTGACTCCATTTTTCTTCCTCTACTAGTCCGCATTCCAGGATAATGCGTCTCAGCTCTTTCAACTCAGGGGTCCAAGCATGCACTTTACAATTGGGCGTTCCACCCAGTGGGCATCTACCACAGCCCTCTTGCAAATAGTGATCGATCTTGGGGTTCATAATTAATTCCACCTATTCGAGCCCAGCCTAAGACAAGTCCTTTTTATAATGCTCGATATCAATACCTTCCTTGATCATTAGTTCTATGCCAAACTCGCGTATGGTATTGACAATAGGGATGGCGGTTTTGCCTTTTTCGGTGATGCTGTATTCGACTTTAGGAGGCACTACAGGATAGACCTCTCGATGGACAAAGCCATCCTCTTCCAATTCTCGCAGCTGGCTCGTCAACATCTTATCTGAGACATGCTCGATCGCTCGCTTTAACTCACTAAAACGATAAACCTTGTCTTTGAGCCTCCATAAGATGGGCATCTTCCAGGTTCCCCCCAATCTATCCATGGCAAACTCCACGGG
>CAZHOC010001307.1:0-1777 GCA_964534295.1 uncultured Bacteroidia bacterium
GCAATATCGTCGGCGATGATGAACGCTGGTTTGACATGCTCAAACAAATGTGCGAAGACTACCGTCATAGCATCGTTGATACCAAGACCATTACGGACTTTGTGTCCTGGAAATTGGGGGAAGACTACAGCGCATTTTTTAATGAGTACCTCAATCATGTCGGTAATCCAGTCCTAGAGTATAAAATAGAGCGTAAAAAAAGGCGATCAACTTTGTCCTATCGCTGGGTAGCAAATGAAGCTAACTTTAGCATGCCGATTGATATTAGTCTGTATGGCGAAAGCATGAGGCTGCAGCCGACTACTGAATGGCAAAGCATCACCGAAAAGAAATTAACGGAAAAGAATATCGAATTTGATCTCGACTGGGGACTTTATGAAGTCCGTAATGTGAGCAAGCAATGATCCGAAAACTAATATTTAGCATTGTTGTCCTCTGCCTTGGCTGTACAGGTCTGCAAACTACCAGTACAGACACAGAAGAGGATAACCCCAAACAGATTCGCTACGAAGACTTCGTCTACGAGGACAGCATCCGCACTGTTCAACTCTATCGTGGCAACGATCAGCTCTCCTATCCAGTAGTATATCTAGGTGATAAAAGCATCCTCAGCCTTGCTTTTGACGAGCTCGTTGATCCCTCTCTACCAGAAGATCGTTATTGGATAGATATCGTGGCTTGTGATTGGAACTGGAAGCCTACCCTGGTTTTGCCTATCGAGTTTTATGATGGCTATTCTCGCCAAGAAATCACGCTTTTCCGGCGCTCGGAGTTTACCAAGGCGGATTACATTCACTATGCTCACTATTTCCCAAGAGAGGGAGAATCGTTCCGCCAAAGCGGTAACTACCTCCTTAAAGTCTTTCGCAATGGAGATGAAAATGATCTCGTAATTACCAAGAGATTTGTGGTCGCGGATCGCAAAGCAGTAGTGGCTAACAACTATATGCTCGATCCCAATCTAGAGCGCAGTCTCCTCAATGAATTGCGTTTTGATCTATCAGTAGGTGGCTTGCAGTTGATCAGTCCAACCCAAGATTTGATCGTAGAAGTCTTACAAAATTTTCGCTGGGACAATGCTTTTCAGGTCCTCCGGCCAAGATTTATCAGAGAAGAACGCTTTGAATATCGGGTGAATCTCGCCTTGGCCTTTAAGGGCGGCGGCGAATTCAGGCATTTGGATACACGTAGTACCAGGCTCTATGGCCGTACCACCCGAAATATCGAGGAGGAAGAAGCTTCCTGGCAATTTTTTTCACGCCCAGACGAGGTCAAACGTTCTAATTTCCTCATCCAATATCCTGATCTCAATGGAGGCTACTTTGTGGGCGTCAATGAATGGGAAGCGCCTTCCTATCAAGCCGATTATGTCACCAACCACTTTAGTTTAGACGTGGATTTTCCTTTTGATAGCAGTGAGGTCTACCTCTTTGGGCAGTTTTCGGACTGGCGTTTACAGGAAAGGTTCAAAATGAATTTCAATGAGGCAACGGATCGCTATGAAGGCAGCGTTTCTCTCAAACAAGGAGTGTACGACTATCTCTATGTGCTCGACAATCCTCGGCAAAGAGCTTTGGACGAAAGTACCTTGGAGGGCGACCCGGGAGAGGATGAAAATTATTATACCGTACTCGTTTACTTCCGTGGTCCTGCTGATCGTCGGCATCAATTAATCGGCTTACAAGCCTTGAATTACCGTTAGCCATGAGAGCTTTTTGGACGGCCTTATTTTTAGTTATCACCCTAGCGGGGAACGCTCAATTGAAGCCTGAGTTTG
>CAZHOC010001307.1:1813-2251 GCA_964534295.1 uncultured Bacteroidia bacterium
GCAACAGGCTATGCCCCCAGCTTTCGACTTTTTCAATTAGGCCCTAGTCCTCAATTGGGTCTATTTGTGGATCTCCCCGTACAGCCATGGGTAAGGCTTAGATTAGGTGCTGCTTTCACCCTCACTCAACAGCGCAGACCTCATTTTAGTAATGATTTTGCCTATTTGGGCCTTCCTTTTTCGGTGATTATTCCCGCCAAGCCTATCGGTGAAAAAGAAATCGTTCGTCCGCTATTTATGACTCGTTTTCATCCCGCCTGGCTATTAAGTGGAGATCAATATTATGGTTCGACTCAGCCTACGGCTTTGGTGGCCAGCAATCGCCTAGCTTGGGGAGCAGGATTAGGGGTGGAACTAAAAACAACAAAACGCATTTACGAAATATTACTCACCGCTAGCCTAGCCAGTCCACTCAATGATAATTATGAAGACGGTGGG
>CAZHOC010001308.1:0-2250 GCA_964534295.1 uncultured Bacteroidia bacterium
TGATTTACGGTTTCCGTATTGGCCTTTGGCTTCTCGGGGATACTGCCAGCATGGTATGGTCTCAGGCAGAACAAGGACCTATCCTACTCGCATTAATGGTATTTGCTTGGATTGGAGTTGGCTCCAATATCAACCACTACCATTATGAAGCCATCCTACAGATAAAATATTTATTAAAGACTACCTTGATCAATTTGGCGATCTCTTCGGTGGTCTTGATGGTACTCAACTATTATTATCCTCAGGCTTTCCCAACTTTAGCCTTAATGTTTTACACTGGAGCATTTGCTGCTACTGGGGTCAGACTATTGCTAGGGTATGCGTATCGCCACCGTCGTTCTTTCTTCTCGCTTGTAGGGGAAGACTATAAAGTGATGATCGTCGGAGTGGGTGAAACAGCCGATGAGCTAAATAAATTCTTCTCTCAAGCTAAAGGAAGTCAGGTATTTAACTTTCTGGGCAATGAGAATGGCGAGGCTGTAAACGAGCAGGAAGCTGTTCGTATGATCAGAGAACGTAAGGAAGAGCTCAAGCACGTTTGTTTAAGTCAAGGTGTTTCTGAGATCTATTATACACTTCCGCTACACACTTCTGATGTGATTGAGGAGATGGCCGATTTTGCGGATAACAACTACATCCACTTCAAAATCGCTCATGATTTCGATTTGCTATCCAAGCACAAAGATATCTCAGTAGCATTTTTCAATCATACGCCGATCATCTCTCTACGTAGAGACCCATTGGCTTCATGGTTCAATAGAGTGTTGAAGCGCAGCTTTGATATCTTCTTCGCCACCTTGGTATGCTTATTTGTGATGCCATTTGTGTTCTTAATCGTTGGTACCGCCATCCGCTTGAACTCAAAGGGACCGATCTTATTCTTGCAGAAACGCTCTGGACGTAAGAACCGCAACTTTACTTGTTTCAAGTTCCGTACGATGTACGTGCAAGACGAAAAGGCTGATACGCCTTATAAGCAGGCCACGAAAAATGATCCTCGCATCACTAAAGTAGGCGCGTTTTTACGCAAGACCAACTTAGATGAGTTCCCTCAATTTATTAATGTATTATTAGGTCATATGTCAGTAGTGGGACCACGCCCTCACCCACCAAAATTGAATGACCAGTATATCCCGTTGATCAAGAAATATCCATTCCGTTATTTCATTACTCCTGGTATCACCGGCCACGCCCAAGTAAATGGTTTCCGTGGTGAGACTAAGGATCCAGTGGAAATGGAAAAGAGAATTGAATTTGATTCTTGGTACATCCAAAATTGGAGTCTAGGTCTTGATATCAAGATCATTTTCCAGACCGTGTTCAAGATGTCAACAGGAGATAAAAACGCATACTAATTCTTCCAGTGCAAAAGATTCCATTTCTTCACACCCGAATTTCTACTGGTAGCTTTGAGGATTTTGTCCAAGAAGTGCTGAGACTAGGTCGCCAAAGACAATCATCGTACACCTGCTGTGTCAATGTACATATGGTAGTCGAAAGTCGTCAAGACTCAGCTCTGGAGGAAGCAGTTTACAATGCAGATTTGGCCGCTCCTGATGGAATGCCGCTTTGCAAGGTGCTCAAGATCAAAGATAATATTGATCAAGAAAGAGTCGCAGGTATGGATTTGGTACCTGAATTGCTTAAGCGTTCTGCGGAGCAGGGACTCAAGGTCTTTTTTTACGGCGATACTGACGAGGTGCTTGATGCGATCAAGCAAAAATCCCAAGCGGAGTTTAAGGGACTGCAAATAGCAGGTGCATACTCTCCTCCTTTTCGCGCTCTTAGCGAACGCGAGGATCAGGAGGTCGTTGACATGATCAATGATAGCGGTGCTGATATCCTATTTGTAGCCTTAGGTTGCCCAAAGCAAGAAAAGTGGATGGCAGCCCATAAAGGGCGGGTTCATGCTTCTATGTTGGGAATTGGCAACGCGCTCAGAACTTATTTAGGCTATGAGAAACGTGCCCCACAGTGGATGCAAAAATTTGCATTAGAGTGGTTGTATCGTTTGGCTCAGAATCCTCGCCGTCTTTGGAAAAGATATTTCGTTTCAAACTCGATTTTTTTACTACTACTGCTAAAGAACAAACACATTTCGACACCACCCAAAGTTCATGCTTGACAATCTTTAATTGAAAATTAGCAATACCTAAAAAATGAAAATAGCAGTAATTGGAACAGGTTATGTAGGCCTGGTTACAGGTACATGTTTTGCCGAAGCAGGCAATGATGTCCTATGTGTGGACA
>CAZHOC010001309.1:0-2248 GCA_964534295.1 uncultured Bacteroidia bacterium
TCGGATTGAGCAAACAGGCCGACGATGCTGGCAAGGCAGAAAAGACTAACAAAAATTCGTTTCATTCTGATTCGGTTTTGATCACAGCAGCAAAGCTCTGGATTGGCCTCAAAACCGGCTTGGATTTTCTCGTCAGATGATTGGATTATTTGTCCAAATGGCCTTAGGAGCCATGAATCGAGGTTTTTCTAATTAAAAGTTGTGAAATAGTCAGCCCTACAAAGTGGCTAGCAAATATTGAATAAGTGATATGAACCTTTATCATTCAAGAAGAATGGAATTGTTTCCCCCTTAAATCTGTGGGTAAAACTGATCGGTACAACTCAAGTAGTTTCTAATAATCTATCGCCCTTTCGAAGAAAGACTATTTTCGCATCTCTTCCCTCCATTCACCAGGAGATACTCCCAGCTGCTCGCTAAACACTCGATTGAAGTAGGCGGGATCATTAAAACCAGAAGCGTAGGCTACTTCCGCGACTTGCATCTTCTCTTCCATTTGTAACAACTCTTTGGCATAATCCAATCTCACAGAACGAATGAAGTGAGCGATGGACAATCCAGTGAGAGCCTTGAGTTTACGGTATAGATTACTGCGGCTTAGGCCGAGATCTTCGAATAAGGCTTCACTTCGGTACTCAGCATCGTCAATATGACTAAGGATTTGGGCACGCACCTTGGTGATAAAGGCATCTTCCATTTCCAGTGCAGGATCTTCTGTCGTAGGAGGGGGATTATTTTGTTGATAACGCGATTGCAGTTGTTGGCGTATTTGCCATAATTTTTCCAATCGAATCATCAACTCTTCCTGATCAAAGGGCTTAGCCAAGTAAGCATCGGCTCCTCTTTTGTAGCCTTCAATCTTTGAGGATTGGTCTGCTTTGGCGGTGAGCATAACGATAGGAATATGACTTGTCCGCTCATCGAGCTTTAAGCTTTCGCATACTTCATAGCCATTTTTGCGAGGCATCATCACATCGGTAATTATGAGATCCGGTACCTGCTCTAAGGCAAGTTCGATCCCCGCTTGTCCATCAGGAGCAGAGGTAATATCATAGTTATCCTCCAAGAGAGAGTGCAAATAGGAGACGATATCTGGGTTGTCTTCAATGATGAGCAACTGAGGTCGTTCTTTGCCTAATTCAGGCTTACGCTCGATGGAATAGATACTGCTATCAGACATTTTTAGCGACGGATCTGCTAAGCTTGAGCTAAGAGCTTCTTTGCGCTTCGCACTTTGTTCAATAGGCAAACAGAGCTTAAAAGTAGTTCCCTGTCCTTCCGTACTTTCTACAAAGATTTCCCCTCCCATGAGTTGCACCAACTCTTTTGTTAAGGAGAGTCCTATACCAGTTCCCTCGCCTACTCGAGTGGCCGAGGTGTCCGCTTGATAAAAACGTTCGAACACTCTGGCAAGCTTTTCGGCTGGAATTCCTCGACCCGTATCCTGCACATAGATGATTAATTGCTGATTTTCATCTGTTTCCAATTGGAAGTTGATGATACCGCCTTGTGGGGTAAACTTGATCGCGTTTGATATAAGATTGCGATGAATCTGCCCCAATTTCTCACGATCAAAATCCATCATCAGGGCTTTTTCCTTTGACTCAAAAGTCAGTTTAATCTCCCTTGCTTCTGCCATAGACTCAAAAGAGCCCGTTTGGTATCTGAGAAAGCTCACTACATCATCCTGGATTAGCTTTAGCGATAACTTGCCTGATTCTAGTTTGCGGAGATCAAGGATCTGATTGATCAAATGCAAGAGGCTATCTGCATTACGTTCAATGAGATTCGTTCCTTTTTCCAACCATTTATCAGGTTGCTGCCTTACTTGTTTAGCCATCCCATTGATCACCGTCAGTGGAGTGCGAAATTCATGAGAGATATTAGTGAAGAAATTGGATTTAAAATCATCAAGCTCTTTGAGCTTTTCGTTTGCCTGATTTAGTTTAGAATAAGCTTGATCTAATTTGGATTTTTCTGTTTCTATGATCGTTTTTTGTCGACGGGTTAAGCGAAAACGATTCAATAGCAATAAGCCCAGCAGAAGTGTGATGCCCAAACCAAAGATCAAAACATAGGAAACAGTCTTACGGCGTTGATTCTCTTCAATCTGGATGTTTAAGAGGGAAGCACTTTGCAAACTATCTGTAAGCGCTTGTTGCTGATATTCATAGCGAATACTTGCTCGCTGGTTTTCCTCTCGCAAAAGGCTATCGCGCATGCTAACAAACAGCTTATAGCTGTCAAA
>CAZHOC010001310.1:0-2248 GCA_964534295.1 uncultured Bacteroidia bacterium
GATCCTTACTTCATGGCTCAGATCAAGCGCTCCGTGGAGGTGATGCCTCCAATGGAACAGGTCAAAGCCTTGATGATGAATCTCAAAGATGAGTCTGAGCGCATCATTGACCTTGCTCCTAATATTCCGAGCGAAGCCAAAATTGCTATTGATAATATTGATAGTCTCAGCTTTCTCATCAATTTCATTTCCTCTAACCTCAACCTTGATGTAGAAGGAAAACAAAGAATCTTGGAAGAGGATCAGCTTAAGACACGAGCCGAAATGGTGCTCCAACACTTGAGCGAAGAGTTGCAAGTACTGGAACTCAATGAAGAGATTCAGCACAAAGTGCGCACCGACCTAGATAAGCAACAGCGTGAATATATCCTTCGTCAGCAAATTCGTACCATCCAGGACGAATTAGGAGAAGGAGGCGGAGAATCTGAATTAGAGACTTTGCGCGCCCGCGGAGAGGAAAAAGAGTGGCCGGATGAAGTGCAACGTGCTTTCCGCAAAGAACTCAATCGCCTTTCTCGCTTGACCCCTGCGATGCCAGATTATGGTATCGTGATCAACTATCTAGAATGGTTACTGGACCTGCCTTGGTCTAAATATGCAGAGGAGCAGATTGATTTTCCTGAGGTGAAGAAAATCCTCGATGCGGATCACTATGG
The DNA here is from genome assembly GCA_964534295.1 of uncultured Bacteroidia bacterium. Taxonomy (GTDB): domain Bacteria; phylum Bacteroidota; class Bacteroidia; order J057; family J057; genus JBCAWW01. Next base: position 657 of record CAZHOC010001310.1, read on the forward strand.
TCTTGAAGAAGTAAAAGACCGTATCCTTGAGCACTTGGCCGTCCTGAGTCTCAAGGCGGATAAAAAGGCACCAATTCTCTGTTTTTATGGCCCTCCTGGAGTCGGTAAAACCTCTCTTGGCAAGTCGATTGCACGTGCGCTCGACAAAGAGTTCATTCGTATCTCCTTAGGCGGCGCCAGAGATGAGGCTGAGATTCGCGGTCATAGACGTACCTATATAGGTGCCTTGCCAGGTCGTATCATACAAGGCCTCAAAAAGGCCTCTACTTCCAATCCCGTCTTCATGCTAGACGAGATTGATAAAGTAGGTAACGACTTTAGAGGCGATCCGGCCTCTGCCTTGCTTGAAGTCCTTGACCCAGAGCAAAACAATACCTTTAGGGATAACTTTCTCGAAGTAGAATATGATCTCTCAAGAGTCATGTTTATCTGCACGGCCAACCGTTTGAATACCATCCACCCAGCCTTGCGCGATCGTATGGAAATCATTCGTATCAGCGGGTATTCGCTGGAGGAAAAAGTGGAAATCGCTAAGCGCCATTTGATTCCAAAGCTGCGCAAGGAACATGGCTTGAAGACCTCAAACGTTACGATTTCTCCTAAGACGGTAAAAACGGTAGTAGAGAAGTACACTAGAGAGTCAGGAGTTCGCCTGCTGAGTAAAAAGATTGCCGCCCTATTCCGTGGTACCGCTAAGGAAATTGTTTTCAATGGTAAGAAGAAAGTGAGCATCACCGATAAGAATCTATCCGATTTCTTAGGGGTGCCTCGCTTTGAAAATGAGCAATACAAAAAACTTACGGTTCCAGGCGTTGCCATTGGTTTGGCTTGGACTTCTGTGGGAGGAGAGATTCTCTTCATCGAATCTACTTTACTACCCGGCAAGGGCAATATGACCATGACCGGTAAGCTAGGCGAAGTGATGCGAGAATCTGTAAAACTCGCCTACACTTACCTCAAGGCACACGCCAAAGAGATTGGAATTCTGCAGGAAGTATTTGGCCATTGGGATCTGCACCTTCACTTTCCGGCTGGGGCGGTGCCTAAAGATGGACCTTCTGCGGGGATTACCATTTTGACCTCTTTGGCCTCTCTCTTTTCGCAACGATTGGTCAAGTCTCAATTGGCGATGACAGGCGAGATCACCCTAAGAGGAAAAGTTTTACCCGTAGGTGGGATCAAAGAAAAAGTTATGGCGGCTGCTAGGGCGGGGATTAAAACCATTATCCTCAGCGAGCAGAACCGTAAAGATATATCTGAGATCAAGGAAGAATATATCGCCGGTTTGGACATCCAATTTGTAAGCAAGATGGATGAAGTCCTCAAACTAGCGCTAGAAGAAAAGCCGATTAAAAAGGCAAAGAAACTGATCCCAGAAAAGAAAAAAGTTAAGTAGATAATGAAGGCGGAGCTATAGGCTCCGCTTTTTTTATGCCTCCAAGGGCATGAATTCGAACTTATCTCCGTCAAAAAGACCCTTATCACTTAGCTTGAGCGCAGGGATGACCAATAGCGCCATAAAGGAAAGGGTCATAAATGGAGCGCCTAATTGACTGCCCAATTCTTTGGCAAAAGCATCTAATTCTGCGTAG
>CAZHOC010001311.1:0-2247 GCA_964534295.1 uncultured Bacteroidia bacterium
GGCTGATTATGAAAGGTCAGTTTGATGAAGCCTTGAGAGTCATGAAACGTGCTTCAGGTGAAGAAAAAGCTAAGACCCAGCTTGCCAATATCCGTTCTAGTATGGATGATGATAGCCCTAAGCAGTCAACCTTAGACGGTCTGGTAGAGCTATTTCGTCCTGCCATGCGCCTAGTATTAACAATCGGGATTGTAGTAGCGGTATTACAGCAAATCACCGGAATCAATGCAGTATTTTTCTATGCTCCAATGATCTTTAAGCAGTCCGGAATTGGTCAGGATGCTGCTTTCTCCCAGGCAATCTTTGTGGGAGTTATCAATTTAGTATTTACCGTTCTTGCCATTGCCTTCGTTGACCGACTTGGTCGAAAACCATTGCTATCTTTTGGGGTCTTGGGTATCGTAGTGTTTATGGGTTTGCTCAGTTGGGGATTTTATAGCGCTACATATGAACTCAAAAGCGAAGATTTGAGCGCTTTGCCTACTGAAATCCAGCAGTCTCTTAGTGGTTTAGCTGATCAAAATTATGATAGCGAATTAGAGTTTAAAGCAGCGATAAAAGGTGCAATTGGAGAGGAAATGGCCAAAGAACATGAATCTACTATCATCACCGCTGCTATCAATTCTAACCCGACTTTGATTTTGATTGGAATACTGGGTTTTGTGGCTTCATTTGCCATCTCTATCGGCCCTGTGATGTGGGTACTCTTTTCCGAACTCTTTCCCAATGCGGTGCGAGGGATCGCGATATCCTTTGTGGGCTTGATAAACTCAGCTGTCAGTTTCTTGGTACAGCTCGTTTTCCCATGGGAATTGGAAACCTTTGGTAGTGCGACGACCTTCCTCATTTATGGCTTATTCGCCTTAGCAGGATTGCTGTTTATTGTACGCACTATCCCTGAAACCAAAGGTCGTTCTCTCGAAGAATTGGAAGAACTATTGGTAAGATCAAAAGAATAACAAAATAATGCACACTCTTAATATTAGAACCCTCTTCAGTCTTCTAGCACTTTCCTTAGTGCTAGTTGCCTGTAAAGAGAGCACGCCAAAGGAGGCCGTAGAAACTACTGCTCCTGCCCCAATGGTCAAAGTCACCGCAGCTTCCTTTGCTGATCAATCAGGAGACTTTAGCAAAATGGGCGAAGGTGAGGAAGCCGTAGTTGTTGCCCCCGAAGAAGCTGGCTGGATCAGTTTTGAGATAAACGTTCCAAAAGCCGGACGCTACCGCACAGAAATCTTAGCTCAAGCGACAGGAGATAGCCTACCTGAGCTATGGGTAGAAGATCATGTCGATAACAAAGACGGTCGTACCTATAACATAACGAGCAGCATGAAGTTTGCCCAAGCTAGTGCAGATTTTCAAACGCTTAGCAAAGATGGTACACCGCTGAATGAGGGAGTTCACCAAATCAAACTTCACGTCGGTGAGGGAGTGGCTAAAGTAAAGGAGCTTAGCTTCACATTGATCAAAGCCCATCAGCTCACCCCCAAATTAATGACCCAAGAAACCAGTGGCGAAAATTGGGAAGTGGTTTGGTCTGATGAATTTGATGGCTCCGGTCTACCCGATACCACCAAATGGACTTATGATGTAGGTGATTGGGGATGGGGCAACAATGAACCTCAATATTATACCGTAGCCAGGACTGAAAACGCTCGTCTAGAAGATGGCAACCTCATTATTGAAGCAATTCGCAATGATATGGGTCATGAATGGACTTCGGCTCGTCTTACCACTCGTGGAAAAGTAAGCTTTCTCTATGGCAAAATAGAGTTTAGAGCTAAGGTCCCTGCTGAACGTGGCAACTGGGCCGCCGGCTGGACTTTAGGCGATGACTACCGCGATGAACTTTCTTGGCCTTATTGTGGAGAGATTGACATCCTCGAGAGCGTTGGCTATGAGATGAACGATACCACTGGAGATGGTGTAGCCCATGCCTCTGTACATTGTGGCAAATACTACTTCAAACTTGGCAATCAGCCTACTGCGATCCTTCCTGTCAAAAATATGGAAGAAGAGTTTCACACCTATGCAGTTGAATGGACACCAGAGGGCATTGATGGTTTTGTTGATGACCAAAAATACTTCTCTTACAATGATACTGAGGGTGATTTAGCATGGCCGTTTGGCAAGGCACAAAACATCATTCTCAACCTCGCCATGGGCGGGGGATGGGGAGGCCTAAAAGGGATCGATCCAGCCATTGAGCGTCAGAAATTTATCATTGATTATGTAAGGGTTTACGCT
>CAZHOC010001312.1:0-2242 GCA_964534295.1 uncultured Bacteroidia bacterium
CTGCCTGTCCCCATCAAAAAGGTCCCCATAAAAGAGCCCCCTAAGACTACTCCTGATTCATTAGCGGCAAGGCGGGTAAGTTCACTGCTTTGGAGGCTTCTAAGCCCTAAGCCTTTGATGAAATTTGCGTCGGTATCAAACTGAGCAAAAAAGGTTCCTTGACCGGCTGTAGAGGAAATAATAGTGCTATCTGCACCTGTATCTAGATCAATTACACCACCAAAGTTACCTGCAATGTGAAAGTTACCATTAGGGTGTACGACGATATCTTTGCCTTCTTCGGAACTATTACCTGCTAAAGAAAAGGCCCACAAAAAGCTGCCGTTGGGATCGTATTTGGCGATAAAGGCGTCTGTTCCTCCCACTAAATTGACGGTTGCATCACCTGGCCCCGGATCAAAGTCAATGTCTCCATAAAATCGTCCTGTGAAGTACACATTGCCCAAACTATCTACCCCTATGCCTCTTCCTTTTTCGGGTAGGCTGCTGGCATTGTCGGCCGTGCCGAACGCATGGACCCAGAGCAAGGCTCCATTAGGATCGTACTTGGCTATAAAAATATCCCCATTCCCTTGGGAGGTCTGATTGAGCGTTCCCGGACCGGGATCAAAATCAGGACTACCGTAAAAAAAGCCTGTGCAGTAAATATTACCCGCATTGTCAATCGCGATATCCTCGATTTCCTGATCGCCCGAGCCTCCCATTTGTTGGCTCCAGATAGGGTTGCCATCACTATCGTATTTGGCCAAATACATATCCCGTAAGGCAGTTTGACTGACGGAAGGCTGGCCAGGAGAAAAGTAGACCGTATCCCAAAATGCGCCTCCAATCACTAGATCATTATTCGCATCTACCGCCATACCATTGACCGTAAAAAGGGTAGCAGTCGGGGAGGCGCTCAAGGCTCTAGCTGTCAGCAGGTGCTTGGCCCAAATCAAATCACCATTGGGAGCATATTTACTAATAAATCCATCGGGCCAAAATCCTCTGGTATTTGCCTGGAGCACAGTTGAGTCCGGCCCTGGATCAAAGTCCACCCTTCTACTAAATACGCCTCCCCCGTAGACATTGCCCTGGGCATCGCAAGTGATCGACCAAGGACGATCCCAAGCAGCATCACCCATGCCATGTGCCCACATAAAGTTGCCTGCGGGGTCAATCTTTGCAATCATAATATCTCTGAATCCTCCACCTGGTAAGAAGTTGACACCTGATCCATCTTCTATATCGAGAGAGTCGGTAAACTCTGCGCTCAATAGTAGATTCCCCTCCTGATCAAAACATAGGTCTGTAATCTGCTCCCGATCACTTTGCCCAAGGGCCTTGCCCCAACGATACTGGATTTGACTGTGTAATAAATAAGGGCTGATCAAAATGACTGTTGCCAGTATCCAAGCAATTGTTTTTGGTCGATTCATCGTATCTAGCGTTTGATGTTCCAGTGTTCGTAGATGCTTGGATCAGGATTTTCATAGCTATTAGTGCCGATGTAGGTATTGGTATTGGGGTCGACGTAGTAGTTGTTGTATCCGGACTGAACTTTGGTCTCATACTGACCATTGGTGATGGTGTTTTCTTCGCGGATATAGTCAATAAACTGCTCATGGCTTTTATCCCGGATTGCCTGATTTTGTTGCCAGCTTTGGTAATTGGCATCTGCTGCGTCATAGCGCTGTTGCATATAGCGCTGGTGCGCTTCAAATTGTTGCTGACGGCTGGCCATACGTTGTTGATGTTGAGCCTGAGCCCTTGCCATTGCCTGCTGGTTTCTCTGGGCTTCCGCTTTTTGCCACTCTGGATTTGTTTGATAGGACTTAGCCGAAGACCACAAAAGATCCGAAAGGTGGCTCGTATCACCACTACTGATATATCCACTTACATCGGCTAACCATGCCTCATTGGCGGTAGCCAGAAGTGTGGATCCATTGATCAGTGCTTGGTGAGTTTTGCCACCTTCGGTAAATGAGAAGTTGATGCTGGCGGTGCTAATTTGTGCTTGCATTCCGAACTCGTTGGCTCGTTGCTGGATTAACTGTTGGTATTTTGCTGCAGGGCGAGGCTGCTCCATTTTAAAGTCAGCCAAATGGCCATAACGCTGACGTACGTAATCTGAAAAATAGCGTTCGGCAGAGACGAACTCCCTAACCTCCATCATTTTTGAGCCGGTATTCATCCCCGGATACATGTTTAGCGAGGGTTTGGGAAGAAAATAATTGGGAATATTGGGGTCCCCGAAAAAGAT
>CAZHOC010001313.1:0-953 GCA_964534295.1 uncultured Bacteroidia bacterium
CGATTTTCTCAACACTTTCATCTGAAGCGGCTAAAAAAACCACATCCTTATCACCACCTTCGAAGATCTTTTGTATCGTACCATTGATCATGATGGCATTATCCTTATTGGTTTGGGGTACCGGACGCAATACCAACACCATAAGGCCAACTAGGGCGCCAATGCCTGTCCAAAGAATAGTAAGCTTACGAGAACGAGTCATACAGATTGGTTTTAAGAATATATCCTAAAGTTAAACAAAGGATTTTTGGCTTTGAGGGCTAAAATTGAGTACTGAATTTTCTGCCAAATTTGGAAATAAATGAAAGTTTCTCCCTTTTGAGGCGTATTTTTCGGGACTTTTTTTACCAGCTATGTCAAAAAACATCTTCATTATCATCACCCTCTTGCTGCTTACGTTTGGCAGCGCTTGTCAGCAAAAATCAACTGACACCGGACCCAAAATTGAGTTCGAAAAATTTAGCCTTGAAAACGGATTAGAAGTAATTTTTCATGAAGACCATTCTGATCCCGTTACCGCAGTCGCGCTCACCTTTCACGTAGGCTCCTCTAGAGAAAAGGTCGGCCGTACCGGTTTTGCTCACCTATTTGAGCACCTTCTCTTCCTCGAATCTGAAAACCTTGGCAAAGGCGGATTGGACAAAATGAGTAGCCGAGTCGGGGGCTCTGGTGCCAATGGCTCTACCAGTCGAGACCGTACCAATTATTTTCAAACGGTACCTAAAGACGCACTTGAAAAGATGATTTGGGCTGAGGCAGATAAACTGGGCTATTTTATCAACACAGTGACAGAACCTGTGCTGGCTAAAGAGAAGCAAGTAGTAAAAAATGAAAAGCGCCAAAGAGTAGACAATGCTCCTTACGGTCATTCTGGATATGTAACTGGGAAAAACCTTTATCCAGAGGGGCACCCCTACAATTGGCAGGTCATTGGATCCTTAGAGGATGTGCAA
>CAZHOC010001313.1:970-2240 GCA_964534295.1 uncultured Bacteroidia bacterium
CTCGACGATGTAAAGGAATTTTATCGCCGTTGGTATGTACCCAATAATGCCACCCTTGTAGTGGCCGGAGATTTTGATCCAGCACAGGCAAAGGCTTGGGTAGAGAAATACTTTGCGGAAATCCCACGTGGTGAAGAAATCACGCCTATGGAAAAGCGTCCAGTGAGCCTAGCACAAACTAAGTCTCTCTATTATGAAGACAACTTTGCGAGAGTACCACAGCTGAGTATGACTTGACCTGGGGTGCATCGCTATCATCCCGATAGCTACGCTTTGGATGTCCTCAGTAGCCTACTGGCTGATGGCAAAACAGCTCCATTTTACAAAGTGTTAGTCGAAAAATACAAGCTCAGCTCCGGGGCAAATATCTTTAGTTCAAACTCTGAGCTAGCCGGGGAGATCAGTCTTTTGGTGCGTGCCTATCCCGGTATCGATTTGGATTCTGTCAAGATGGCGAGTGAGGAAGCTTTTGCCCTCTTCGAGAACGAATCTTTTAGTGATGCAGATCTGGCGAGAGTGAAAGCAGGCCTTGAGACCAACTTTTACTTTGGCCTTTCTAGCGTACTCAACAAAGCCTTCCAACTTGCCCAATACAATATTTTCGCAGGCGATCCTGGCTATTTGCAAAAGGACATTCAGAAGCAATTAGCGGTAAGTCGAGAAGATGTTATGCGCGTTTATAAGCAATACATCAAGGGCAAAAATTATGTAGCCACTAGCTTTGTGCCTCGTGGCCAGGCAGATCTAATGCTAGAGGGGGCAGCCTTAGCGGAAGTAGTAGAAGAAAAAATCATTGCTGGGGCCGAAGATGAATTTGTCCTACCCGAAGCTAGTGATTACGAACGGACTCCCTCCTCTTTTGATCGAAGCGTCGAGCCTCCTTATGGTCCAACGCCTACTCTTACTCCTCCCAGCGTTTGGCAAAGCCAGACAAGCAACGGACTGAAGATTTATGGTATTGAAAACGATGAGTTACCCTTGGTCAATTTCAACCTAAGACTTAAAGGAGGGCTATTGCTTGATGATCCAGCTAAGGTGGGGGTTGCGAATCTTCTCGCCAATACCCTCGACAAGGGAACGCAAAGCAAGACTCCAGCTGAATTAGAAGCTGCCATTGAACAGCTGGGTGCCTTCATTAGCGTCAATGCAGGTTCCGAGAGCATTGAGATCAGCGGCGCTACCCTTAAGCGCAACTTCGCTGCAACTATGGCCCTAGTAGAAGAAATATTATTAGAGCCCCGTTGGGATACGGCAGAATTTGCCCTCGCTA
>CAZHOC010001314.1:0-2232 GCA_964534295.1 uncultured Bacteroidia bacterium
CAAGGTTTTGAAAAAGCAGATGGGATAGCTGGGGGTAAGTCGGAATTACTGATTGCTGGAAATGGTAATGTCTATGCCATTAGTATTCCAGAGGAAGCTAAAAATGGAAAATTATGGCCTACGCAATTAATTGCGGCGAACACCTCTGATGAGGGCATTGGATTTGGCGACATAGATGGCGATGGCGATATAGACCTTGCCTGTGGTCGTCGACCAGAAGGAGAAGGAGAGCCGACAATTTTGGTCTGGTTTGAGAATCCAGGTCATACTGATTCGCCCTGGCCCAACTATACGATTGGTCATACCAGCCATCCCATTGATAGAATTGAAATTGCGGATTTAAATGGAGATGGCCAAGCTGAGATTGCCATGGCAGAAGAACGCTATCCTGGTTTGGAACCCGATGGTTCTCTATTTTGGTTCTCACCAAAAGCAGACCTGAAAAAGGAGTGGCAAAAACACTTGATCGTTACCCAATACTCCAGCAATAATCTGGACGTAGCTGATATTGACCAAGATGGTGATATGGATTTGCTAAGCTGTGAGCACAAGGGGGAAGCTTTGGAGTTGCAGATTTGGGAAAATGATGGCAAGGGGCATTTTAGTAAACACGTCATTGACACCGGTAAGGAGAACCACCTAGGTGCTATGTGGGTGGACCTGGACGCAGACGGCGATTTAGATATTATCGGAGCAGCATGGGACAACTATAAGTGGCAACACATTTGGATAAATAATCAAGTAAAGCCGGTGAAATCAGGTAGTGTCTTCCGGGAATATCGTTGGCATCGATCGCCGGATGAGAAAGAAGAATTTCTCCGTGTAGGGGGCAACTATGACTACAAGACTTATGACAAATTCTTTCCTACCACAAACCATAAGATGGGACAAATTCAAATAGCTGATCAACTTGATCTAGAGAAGGCTACCCATGCAGAATTGGTTGTGGAAAGGCTCCAATCCCATGAGGATACCAAAGGTTTACAGCTTAGGATTAATGGTCAGCAATGGTTGCCCATTCCCGAGCCGGCACTAATTCCAGATACTGCCACGAATTATATGTTTCACCATAGCCCAAGGATCAATTTGCCATTGCAATACATCGCCAACGGAACCGCTCATTTTGAGCTTAAGGTGGATAGCTCCCAAGCTTGGAATTGGCCGCAGAATATCATCTATGGGATCAGTCTGCGCATTTATTATGAGGCAGCTAAGTTGGATGAACGAGCCTCCATCGCTGGACTGAAAGCTGGATCGAATCTACTGCCACAGCAGGAGCTCAGTCTTTCTCATCCGAAAATCAATGAAATTAAGCAAGTTGACTACATAGGTTGGTACCAGGACGTGAATTGGCAAGGAGATGGGATCTATCAGCAATGGCAATTTAGTAGCCACAGAACCCAGATAAGAAACCATATTGGCTCCAGTTCTAGCCCGCCTTTTCAGGTGATATGGAATACGAAATGGGTTCCCGATCAAGACCAAAAAATCAAGATTATGGCTCGGGTTACCACCCATGATGAGTTGATATATTATACTCCAATGGTGGAGGGGTTGGAGCTAGATAGAGATTATGCGGTACACTTAATCAAACCCTATGACCAACCTGCCTTTTGGGTTACTAGATCTGGCACCTTTACCCAACAATTTGACCTACCTATTGCTCAGTCGGACCTACAAGCAGCTAAGCTATTTTGGCGGAGTTGGAGCCCCTGTTATGCAGTAGGTTTTGAGTTGAATGGTCAATCCCTGGCCTTAGAAGAGGACTGGCCTTGTTATACTTATTTTGAACATAGCCAGGTGCTCGATGATCTATCTCTCCTCAAGCCTGGCCATAACGAGTTCGCGACGCTAAAAACACCTCTTCACGATGGCGAGATGGTGCATGGGATGGAGGTCCAATGGCCAGGAATAATGCTGAAGGTTAAAGCTGAGAAGGAGCCTGAGTCTTTATCAATCCATGAGGTAAGCTATCAAGGGACAGCACATTACCTCGTACAGACTGAACAGATAAGCTACTACTATGATCGCCAAGGAGGTGGCTTTTCAAGAATCATAGATAGGGAAGGGAATGATTGGGTTTCTTTCAAGCGAGAGCCTTGGGGAGAATACCCTGCATCTGCCGCATCGGCTTTTAGAGGGCTCCCCAACTTGGTTTGGCAGGGAGAAGATGATGGCGCTGGGCATCCTGGCCATAAAAAATGTGAATCTAGAATAGAAGGAAATCGGATC
>CAZHOC010001315.1:0-1595 GCA_964534295.1 uncultured Bacteroidia bacterium
TTTCATATCGGTATGCTTTGGGTAAGAGATGTACCCAATTTTGAGTTTATTCTGATTCATGTTGGCAATACAGACAAGGATACTTCAGGTTGTCTGTTAGTTGGCTTGGAGCCAGATCGCCGTAAAGAGAGTTCTTTGGAGGAAAAAAGAATGATCGTAGGGAGTGGAGCCGCCTATAAAAAAGTATATCCAATCATTGCCAATCATATGGCCAGCGGCCAGCCTGCGGTAATTCGCTACACCGAAGACATCAATCATGTAGAAGGAGTGGATAGTCTACCTGCAGTAGGGATAGATAGCTTGCCTGTTGCCTAAGATTCTCAATAATTGTAAGAGACAAAATGCTTGATAAATTAAAACAATTGATAGGCCTTGAGACTGAGGCGGAAGCCCCAGAAGTAGGACCTATGGACCATATTTTGGATGATCTACCCTTGATGTCGGATGATCCGCGGACGATGATTCAAAATGCGGGTGGTACCGCTACTGCAGAGCAAAAAAGCCGAGGCTTTTTGCTGCGACCCGATCTCCTTAAGCCAAACAAGCCGGCTGCTCAACCCGAGCCAGCTAATACAGGTATCGAAGTGGATACCAACGATAAGGCACTTATGGTTATCGATGTAGTACGCTATAGTTCTGGTAAGCATGATACCTTGGGCAAAATGTACATTGACGGTGAAGAAGTTGCCGTTACCCTCGAGGATGAATTCCGAGAAGTAAAGGTTAAGAAAGATACCCGCATTCCTGCCGGCACCTATAATGTTACGTTGAGGACAGTTGGTGGCAAGCATGCTGCTTATTGGCATAAGTTTCCTGAGATGCATAAGGGAATGCTTTGGATTCGTGATATCCCCAACTTTGAGTATGTATTGATCCATATAGGCAATCATGACGCTCATACGGATGGTTGTATATTAGTGGGGCTCCAGCCAGATCCTCAAAAGGAAAAACTGCTTGAGGTCAAGCGTAATATCTGGTCTAGTACTGCTGCTTATAAAAAGGTCTATCCAATCATCGCCAATCACCTTGCCGCAGGCAAGCGAGCCGTCATCCGTGTTACAGACCCGAAATAATCACACTTTTTTCTAAGGACTACACACCTAAATTTGGTAATCGCTTGAACCTGCTTGCAGGTTAAGCCAATTGTATTTTTGCTTTTCAATCATACTACCAAGCTATGCTGACAAAGTCCTTACTGTCATTTTTGCTTTGCATCATATTTGCCTTGCCCAACAGCTTTGCGCAAGATTCATTAAAACTTTCTTTTTGGGAATCTGCTCCAGAGCCGCATCAAAAACGGCAAAGGTGGAGTTCTGCCATCGTCGGCGGCGGTTACCTCGCATCCATGGGATTAATGGGTGCGGCCTGGTATTCGCAAGAAGATCTCAGTGCTTTCCACTTTTTTGATGATTCTCATGAGTGGAAGCAAATGGACAAGGTCGGCCATATGCTGGGGGGATATACGAGTAGCCGTTGGATTTATGGGATCTACCGTTGGACAGGGATGCCGCACAAAAAAGCTGTTTTTGTATCTGGCCTTTCCGGCTTCATGATGATGAATAGCATTGAGATTCTGGATGGCTTTGGCGAGACTT
>CAZHOC010001315.1:1605-2230 GCA_964534295.1 uncultured Bacteroidia bacterium
GGGCTTTTCTTGGTCTGATGTTGGCGCCAATTTCTTAGGCAGCTCTTTGATGGTTACTAATCAATTGCTTTGGCAGGAAGAAAGAATCCAATTGAAGTATACCTATTTGCCTTCGCCTTATGCTGGGGATCCTGAATACGCGCGACTGTTTGGGAGCTCTTTTCCTGAATACATTCTCAAAGACTACAATGGGATGGTCATTTGGACCAGTGTACGGGTGCATAGCTTTTTGCCCGAAGGGCGATTTAAAGATGTTTATCCTCGCTGGCTCAATCTTGCTGTCGGCTATGGCGCTGAAGATATGATTGGCAATTATCGCCTAGATCAGGATCCCATGCAAACCTGGAAAACTAGAGAATACCGGCAGTATTACCTCAGCCTAGACGTTGATGTTGCCAACATTAAAGTGAAATCTCCCTTTTTACGGACCCTCTTCCAGACCGTCAATATCATCCGTATCCCTTTTCCAAGCGTTCAATTTGATCGAACGGGGGTAAATTTTCTTCCCCTCCGCTAAAAAGAAAACGACCCTACCAGGAGTAGGGCCGTATTTATTGTACATCAAAATCTAAGAAGAGCTAAATTCTTTTTTATATACGTGTAGTAGTTTGAATAGTTAACGGAG
>CAZHOC010001316.1:0-2228 GCA_964534295.1 uncultured Bacteroidia bacterium
ATGGTAAATGTCCTTTGTTGAGCTTTCTAGGGCAAGAAAGATGCTGCGTTTCTGGGGTTCAGGAAATTGAGCGCGATGTTGCTCGTAAAAAAGTAGTTCGGGATGATCTTCAGGAAAGTAATCTTCAAAGCTAAAACTGACCCCCAATTGACTTAAGCCCACTCCTAGACCAACACTTATTAATAAAGTGCTGAGCAAAAGGGGTTTGCGATATGCCAAGAAGAAGCGCATCTAATCATTGGGCATCTCGACATTGGGAGGAGGGAGATCAAAGCGTAAGACGACTTTTTTGCCGCTTATGGCTTCTAGTATGGGGGTGAGCATGGTCAAGGCTTGCTCTTGCGTTTTATCTAAGATACCGCCTTTAAGGGCTTGATCTAAGATCTTTTTTTCTGCCAGTTCATAGGCTTCTGCTACCATTTCGGCCTCTGCCCAGTAAGTGTTTTCCGTATCGAAAACACGGGTTTTGCTATGATCAATTTTGCTATAGCAAATTTCAGGGTAGGGGAGGGATACTTCTACGAGACTATCGCCTATCACTACAATATCGCTACTATCAATTTTGGCGAAATCAACACAACTAACGGTCTCGCCTTCAACGCTCAAGATCACTTTTGGATCTGGCCACCAATCCACGATGATCTCATAATCGACTACGTCTTGGAAATGGTAGCGCATGAGTTCCATGCGGCCTAAGCCTTCAATCTCTTTGAGGACAATAGAGTGGGTCTCCACTGGGACGGGAGGTTCAATTTCAAATAGTTCAGTAAAGGAGCGCAATTGCAACAGCCCCAAAAAGGTCGTTGAGAGCGCGAGAATGACGATAAGGGCGAGTATCCACTTTTTCACTTACAGCAAGTTTTGATCTGTTATCAATATCTCGTTTCCCGCTCCCAATTTCAAATTAATAGCAAAAAGAAAAGGCAGCAGCTGGCAAATAAGGCACTTATCCAGGTGAATGGATTGCCGAGCTGCTACCTTCGAAAGAACGATTACTATATCTTAAAAGGCGTAGCCTACATGGGCTTGTATGCGAGGGAAGAAATCATATTGATTGGCCATGAAACCGCCGTCCAAGCGTAATACTACGCCAGCATCTCCACGAAACTCGTAACCTATTTGGGCCCCGCCAAAAGGCTCAGCATTTAAAAATAGGGCAGGCTCAATCAAAAAGAAGTGGTTCTCTTGCCCCATTTTGACATTGTAGCCTATCCCAAACATGCCCTCGTAAAACCAAAATTTGTCATAAAACAAGCGAACAGAATGATGGTGCTTGCGTTCGGCGAGGAGCCGCTCATAACTAATCGACAAAGGCCAACCCACTCCCAACATGACCGTATTGCTACGCTCGTTTTCTTCGAGTTTGGCGATCTGTATGTCTAAACCTACTTCGACATTGGCGTAGCGAATACTGCTTTGTACTTCCTCAAAATTGAGTGGCTGAAGGAAGGTCGAACTGCTTGTGAGTAGATAATTGCCGCCTACACTGATCCCGACATTGGGGGCAATCTTGTAGCCTACTTTTAGACCTGTTTCTACGCCTGGGATATTGCGCTCTTGGTCGGTACTAGAACTGGGGAAAAAGCCGTCATCGACTGATATGTTTTCGCTTTGGGCTTGGTACATATTGAAATGCCAGAGCGTATTGCGTTCAAAGGCATAGGCGAAGCCAAGCCGAGCGCGGAGAAAAAACTTCTCGGAAGAGATCACATCTCCCTCTAAAAATAAGCTAAGATAGGTGTTGTTGATTCGCTGCCAAAGCTCGCTATGGAGGTAATTCATATTTTCGCCAGAGTAAGGATGATTGGCGGTAGCACCTAGCATACTCGCATCACGGTAGCGGATATCTTCGTTTTTACGGAAGGTTACGACCGAGGCTCCCACTGATATTCGATTGCTGATAGGATAGGCAAGGCTAATACGATAATCGAGATTGTTATCGTCCCCGCCGCGATAAACTTCATTGGGTACATCGATCTGATAATCCCCAAAATGGGTCTTATACATCACGGTACTGACAGAAATCTTAAGGGGAAATTTAGAACTGATTTCTTGCGCTTGGAGACCCACATAAAGGCCAATCGTCAAGCAAAATAGGATAATGGTTTTTGTGCTGAACATATTACTAGTGTTTGAAAATTGTTGTCGAGATTAAGCGTTCCCCGGCTGAGGGGTCATGAGCGGGGAGATAGACCAAGGGATATTGCTGCGCAAAACGCTTGACCCTA
>CAZHOC010001317.1:0-2226 GCA_964534295.1 uncultured Bacteroidia bacterium
GCTGGCTAATCCCGACATCAATCTTGTCATCCTGAGCCCCGCCAAAGGACCTTTTCTTGGGATACTGCTTCGCAGAACGCTTATCTCTCAGCTAGAGCTTTGGAAAAGTCGACCTATCATTCGCTGAGAGGTCGACTTACTTTTATCATATCTATCTTGCAGCAGCCAAAACCTTCCTACTCTCTACAACCTTTTGAGGCGCTCTACTCATCAAGTATAGCGTTATCGGATTGGGTTCAGGAAGCCTTAGCTCGCTCTGAGTGTAAAATTCCTTTCGATTATAAATCCCTATGTTACCAGCATTTGCCGTCTCCAAATAGGTAGGAATCCCCTTCTTATCAGCCTCCTCCAAAATATGGTTCATCAGCTTACTACTCAAGCCCTTACCACGACCTTGCTTGGTGGTACCAATAATGAACAGATAATAAAAGGCTTCATTTTGCGGGTAAGATGCCTGCAGGAGTTTGTCAATAGCTGAAATTGAACGAACCTTCTTTAAACCAAAGTGGTATAGGAAATTTAGGTTTTCCCAGATAGTGTAGCGGTTAAAAGGCTTCTTGGCAGAGGTTTTCCAGATCGCAACCGCTTGCTTATCCTCACTTAAGTAGACATCGCCATTGGGCAAGGCCATCTCAAAGGCGTGAGACATCATAGCTCGCATTCGATTTCTTTTACCTTTCCCTTGACCCGTAAACCAATTCACATGCGGATCATCCCAAAAGGCCTCAACCAGTATATCCAATACCCTTTGCTTATCGCTTCTCTTTGCTTTGATTATTTGTGCCATGATTGATATTAGTTACTGATGGAAGGAGTCTTAAACCATAAACTTTTGTCGACCAATTGGGCGACGATAAAATCTGCGCACTCTTTGAGGCTAATGCTAAAGGATAAACCTCTACCGTCCTGAGAGATGAGCGTTCGATTTTTGGGCCTTTTATCACTGATATTGGGAAAGCGCAGAATCGTCCAATTGAGGCTGCTTTTCTTGATCATTGGTTCCATGATATTCTTGTCCTCTATCAATCGCTGCAACCATTTGAGGATGGTGGGCAATAATATGGCCCGAAAAAACCAAGGCTGAGTTTGATAGCTATCCCCAGCACCTACATTGCTTAATGCAATCAAGCGACTGACGTTGTTTGCCTCCATCGCGAGAATGATTTTCTCGGTCAGACTAGAAATCAGATTGTCAGCACTGCCCTTATTCTTGCCTAAACAATTAATTACTGCCTCTTGTCCCTCCATCGCACTATCGATTAGGTTTTGGTCAAGGACATCTCCTTCAATTAGTTTGAGATTAGGATGGCTGAGGCTGACTCGCGCTTTTGATCTTACTAAGGCGGTAACGGTATGATTGGAGTCTAGGAGTTTCGCCAAAACTGCTTTACCTGTAAAACCGGTAGCGCCAAATAATAATACTTTCATCTTCTTGTTTATTTGTTTGAGACAAAAGTATTCCTGCTTTCAAAAAGCTACCTGAAACATAGGTTACAAAATTGGGCTAGGATAAATTTTTCCGGATGCGACTGAGAGAGGGCCTTTTGATACCGAGAAAAGTGGAGAGATGTGTCAATGAGATCCGTTGAAACAGATCAGGATAGGCATTGATATATTTTAGATAACGCTCTTCTGCGGAGAGAAAATGAAAGCCGTCAATTCGTTCTTGTAGCTGAATCAAGACCTTTTCGGCGATCAATCTGCCAAAACGATCTAGGGCAGGATATCTGTCATAGGATTGCAGGACGATCTCGCGAGGCAGCAGCACTACTTCTGTAGGCTCCAAACAAGAAAAGGTGTTTTTTGTGGGGCTATTGCGCAAAAAGGGAGAGTAATCAGTAACAAAACTATTCTCCTGAAAGAACCAGACGGTGTTCTCGTTCCCGTCTTTGTCGATAAAGTACTCACGAATTAAGCCACGATTGATAAAGCCTATATGCTTTTGGATTTGCCCCTCCTCAAATAAATTAGCTTTCCGCTTTAGGCTAATCACAGATGAGTTCTCCGCAATAAAATCCCATTCCTCTTCTCCAATCATGGGATTCAAAGTGGTAAAGGCGGATTTTAATTGATTGAGACTCATCTTAGGACGTTAAGCAATAGAGACTACTAAAGTAGGCCTTAGTATTAAATATAATGAGCCAATTGCTTGCAAAAAATTTTGTCCTTTCTCCTTACTGCTGCGCAGAACGATTATCCCTCTCTATATTTATAGCCAGCAGTAGG
>CAZHOC010001318.1:0-2225 GCA_964534295.1 uncultured Bacteroidia bacterium
AAGGAAAATGATATTGTTACCGACCTTGTCGAACTAGGAGATCGACTTCGTGAAGCCTACGCAAAGTTCACGGCTGACTACGGTAAAGAAGTAGAAATCTGGTTTGAGCCGGGTAAATACATGGTTTCTGAATCAGGATACTTCTTTATGCGTGCTAATGTGATCAAACCTACCCCTTCAACTGTATTTGTGGGAGTTGATTCTGGGCTAAACCACTTTATACGTCCCATGATGTATGGTTCATTTCATGAGATATTCAATGCTAGTAACCCGCATGGTACCAAGCGAATTTATTCGATCGTAGGTTATATCTGTGAGACAGATACTTTTGGCTCCGATCGTAAATTAAGCGAAGTACGAGAAGGAGATATCTTATGTATGCGGAATGCAGGGGCCTATGGCTTTTCGATGAGTTCAAACTATAATTCCCGCTACCGAGCGGCTGAGGTGATGGTGGTTAATGGCCAAGCCAAACTGATTCGAGAACGAGAAACCATGGAGGATCTACTCCGAGGCCAAGTAGAAATAGACTTCTAATAAAAAGAGGCTGTCTCAATCAAGGAGACAGCCTCTTTTGCTTATGATAGATAGCTTTTGTTTGCTTTGCGAAGTTTTGATAAAACCCACTAGCTTTTACTACATTTAAAGTAGCTAGGCGACGATTAATAGGTTTTCTAAACCGATTTAATTTTGGTTCAGCTTTTAGGGCTGAGGTTGCTATTTCTCCTTATATAGGCCAACACTACTACACATGAAGAGCTTGCGACCCTTTTACTTATTCTTTATTTGCGCACTCCTTCTTTGGAGCTGTGATACCGTTCCTCAAACGACTGAAACTCCCCCCAATATTATTTGGCTGATAGCCGAAGATATAAGCCCGGCTTTGGGATGTTACGGGGATGAATACGCTCATACACCAAATATTGACAAACTAGCTTCGGAAGGAGTGGTATATGATTTTGCTCTGACAACAGCCCCTATTTGTGCACCCTCTCGTTCCTGTTTGATTTCAGGTCTTTATGCGACCTCTCTCGGAACCCAGCATCTAAGATGTGAAGTTCCTTTTCCTAAGCAATTAAAAACTTTGCCTGAGTTGATGCGAGAAGAGGCTTATTTTACCTCTAATCGTGATAAAACGGATTACAATTTTGATCCCGAAGGCTTATGGCAACATTGGTCCTCCTCACTGACCCCTTGGCGGCAAAGAGAAGACGATCGTCCCTTTTTTAGCTTTATGAATATTGGCCCCTCCCATGAGGGCAGCGTCAATAATCTGGATAGGTACCAGGAATTTGTCAAGGATTTAGCTGAAGATGATATTCATGATCCGGCTAAGGTAAAACTGCCTCCTTACTATCCTGATAGTCCCAAAACCAGAGAAATCTGGGCTCACTATTATGATATTTTGCAAGTCTTAGATCAAAACGTAGGACTTGTATTGGACTCCCTGAGACAAGATGGCTTGATGGACGAAACCATCATTTTCTTCATAGCAGACCATGGTTTTGGTATGCCGCGATACAAGCGTTGGCTCAATAAAACAGGTATGCATGTACCTCTGGTCGTCTACATGCCTCCTAAGCATCAGCACTTGATGAAGGGATATAAGGCCGGAGGCCATAAATCAGAGATGGTAAGCTTTATTGATATGGTTCCCACAACGCTCAATCTGGCAGGGGCTAAGCTGCCGGATTGGTTAGAAGGTAAGCCGATCTTAGGGCCCAATGCTAGTCCAATGCGTAATTTTAGCTATGGGGCCAGAGACCGAGCAGATGATATGTACGAAATGTCGCGCTCAGTTACGGATGGTCGTTATCATTACGTGCGACATTATATGCCGCATCTGCCATATATCCAATCAGGAGTCATTTTCTCTGATAAAAAAGAATCCCTCAAAGAATTAAGAAGGCTCCATAAGGCAGGAAAAACCAATGCCGAGCAAGCAAAGCTGTGGAACCCCAAGCCTATCGAAGAGCTTTATGATCTGCAAAATGACCCCCAAGAACTCAACAATCTCGCCACAGATCCTGCATTGGAATCAGTCAAAAAAAAGCTGCAGGAAGAATTACACCAGTGGATGATCCAAACCAAAGATCTAGGTCTGTTAGCGGAAGCTGAATACATGCTCAGATCGCAAGCTTCTACTCCTTATGAGTATGCGCGTTTTAGTGATGATTATCAGATAGAGAGAATCTTAGCTGCCGCAGAGATGGTAGGAATAAGTG
>CAZHOC010001319.1:0-2224 GCA_964534295.1 uncultured Bacteroidia bacterium
ATTGACTGTCAACTCCGGAAGAGACATGCTCATCAACCCATCATTAAGGTCCTGCTGATGCCTAAGACCCAAATTCATGCTAAATGGGGTATTGGCAAAAGTCTTTTGAAAATTGATAGACGAGTTAAGATCATTGGTGAAAAAGTCTTGGCGGTTATAACTAATTTCCCTCTGAAAGCTATTTGAACTCGAAATGTTGACTGATGAACTAAGGCGAGTATTGGGGTTAATCGGTTGATTATGACTCCAGTTAACAGACCAGGCAGCACGTCGGCTAAAATCGGGATCACTTGGCTCGTTAAAGCGTTGTACGCCGTACTGAAAACGTAAATTACCGCTAAAGCTATGCTGCACTCTATAAGATGATGCGATCCCAGCTCTCCAGCCACCTCGGGTGTAAATATCCCCGTCCACCTGAATATCAAAATACTCATTGATGGCTTTATAATAACCCAGCCCTCGCAGAAAGTAACCACGATCCTGAGCGTTACCATAATTAGGCTGCAAAATTCCGCTTACTTTTCCTTCCGGTGGGGTAGGGATAAAAGCAAAGGGAATCACCACAGGCAAAGGCAAATCACCAATAACCAGATTTAGTGGTCCTGAAATGATCTGATTGTTATTAGTAAGCTTTAGCTTTTTGGATTTGATATAGTAGTGAGGGTGGTCGGGATCATTACAGGTCGTATACTTGCCCCCAGCACCGAAAATCGAACCATCCTGCATATACTTAGCGACATCGGTCAAGATAAAACCCTCTCCTTGCACGGTCCGTCCGCCCCTTACTCTACCTTTTGAAGTTTTAAAATTGTAAGCCAATTCATCAGCTTCATACTGAGAGCCGGCCATGGTAAATCTAGGGTAACCGATCTCATTTTCGAGACTATCCTTGATACCATTGGCATAAAGGGTTTGGCTATCGATGGCGACGGTAATGCGCTCCGCTTTGAGCTCAATATCTGTGTAGGTCAGTTCCCCACTACCATACATCATGAGCATACCAGATTTTACATCAAAAACGATGGAATCTACCGCCTTATAGGGCACCGCTGCTTTAAGGTCACTAGTGGCTTTGAGGGAATCTACATAGGCCTGAGAAACGCTGCGTTGATTAGTATCAGCACTAAAAACAGTCATGTTGAGGCTATCACCTATCGGATTGCCTAGACTGTCATAGGGTATACCTTCGGTCAACGTATCTCCTATTAGCTGCAAACTGTCAATTGGAGGAGCATTCAGGCTGTCCTGCGTCGGCTGCTGAGCTTTCAGACTGGAATGTAAGAACAGGCCCGCGAGTAGCACCACAATTTGGCATAATTTGCCTAATTTAGCGTTATATAGCAGTATGTGAGAAAACAGGTACAAATTTTTCGAACTCAAAGATTGCAAATATAGTCAGGGAGTTTCGGATTCTTTCTTCAGAGTGCTGCAAATCCACAAAAAGGTTGGTCAAAGTACTAAGTTTCTATGCGATTGGGTTTAATCTTATTGAGTCTACTAGGACTATTTAGCTCTTCCTATCAAATTCAGGGACCAGAACCGGTAAGCCTACCGCTTGCGCCTATGCCTGAATTGAAGGATTTGGGCTTAGCTGGACCCATCCAAACCCTAATTATTGATCCCGGTCATGGCGGCAAAGATCCAGGTGCTGTAGGCGATAATTCTTTAGAAAAAGATGTTACTCTCGGGGTTGGCCTAAAATTAAAAGAATTTGTTAACCAAAATCTCCCCCAAGTTAAGGTTGTTATGACGCGGGAGTCTGATGAGTTTATTCCCCTCTACTAACGTGGAGAAATTGCTCAGGACAATGCCGGGGACTTTTTCATTAGTATTCACTGCAATGGCATTGCCAATAAGCACAGTCATGGTGCAGAAACCTACATCCTTGGGGTAAACAAAGGGCAGGAAAACTACGAACGTATCATAGAAGAAAACCAAGCCATATTATTTGAGGATAATTATGGCAAGTTCTACGGTGGTTTTAATCCTCGTTCTGCTGAAGCAGATATCCTCTTCGACCTTACTAGCGGTGCTCTACGCTCAGAAAGCAAGCATCTTGCTGAGAAAGTGCAAACCCACTACGCTGAAGCGCAAGGGCGTTACAACCGCGGGGTGAAGCAGGCTCCTTTTATTGTGCTTTACATGTGTGGCATGCCGGCGATTCTTACTGAGATTGGTTTCATTACCAATGAAGAAGAAGAAGCCTTCCTCAAATCTGAAGAAG
>CAZHOC010001320.1:0-2223 GCA_964534295.1 uncultured Bacteroidia bacterium
ATCCCTACGGTGGTGTTGAGAATGGCATTGTCTTGTACCAATACATTCCCCGCGTCAAGTACTAAGTCTAAGGCTCCTGCATAAAGTCCGGGCAAGTTGACAAAGGTATTGGAGAGGATATTGATATCAGAGCCACTCTGATAGGTGATGATACCCGAAGCGGGCGCGTCGTGTAAGTAGTTACAAGTTATATCATGGCTGGTGCCCGGGCTTCCTGCGAGTGTTACACAAACCTCGGTGATGCTGTAGAATTCATTTTCCTCCATCACGGAGCTTGAGCCACTTTGCATCCATACTCCTCGGGTGCTATGGTGAAAGCGATTATTTCGTAGGATTACCATGGGAGAGACATCAAATAACATCCCTTCATCTCCAAAGGAGATATCACAATATTCTATGCGGATGGTATCTGAAGGATTATTGATGAGAATATTTTCCCATAGCTCAGGCGGACCAGTGGTGCTATCCGCAGAGATATAAATGGGTTTAGCCGGAGTACCTACCGCCTCAAAACCTCCAAAAACCGTAAATGAGTGGGGGCCATCAAACCATAGATGAGTCCCCGGCTGAAAATATAAACTAGCGTTGGAGGGAACGGAAATATCATTCACCGCTATATAGACAGTGTCTTCATAAAAAGTATCCTGTACTGCGCCTGATATGTATTTGTAAAATAAGGTACTGAGCGTAAGGTCTTGCAAAGTATCATTTCCCGTCAAGGCCTGGGCTTGTCCACTGGCATATTGCCTCGGGTTAAAGCCTGCCTTATCAAAAGCTATCTTATATACACCTGGCTGAATATTGGCACTGTACTGCCCTGCTGCATCGGTAAAAGCGGTGTCAGCTTGGCCAACCACCGACACTGGGGTAAAAACCACTCTAATCCCTTGATGGTTGGTCTCACCTTGTAAAAACGCATTGCCTTGCGTTTGGGCTAGGCTTATTAGCGGAGAAATCAATAGTAGTAGACAGAGCCAGCGTAGTTGGTTTATTAATGGAAAGCGGAAAGTCATAGCAATCTAATTTTGAGTTTTTGCGGGTCTGCCTCAGCGCTGAAGCGACGATACAATGTTAAAACTTGAGAAGTAGAATCTTAGACACAAAAAATCCTATTCGTGAAATCCTAGAACCAATTCTATAAACATTTAATATTGATTAACAGTTAGTTATATCGACATACAGATATATTTTGTGAAAATTCATTCTTCTCGTCTCGTCCAACTGCTTTCCTTAATTCCGGAATCTAACTTCCACAAAGTGGCAGCGTTTTTAGCATCGCCCTATCACAACAAACAAGAGGTGCTAGGGCGATTGTTTAGTTTGGTAAGCAAGACAGCTCCAGATTTTGCAGCTAGAGCATTAAAGGCGGAGACGATTTGGCAATCTCTATACCCTGAGCAAAGCTACCAACAGCAAAAGCTCAAGGATCATATGTCTCAACTCAGTCGTTTGCTTAAGCGGTTTTTACTTCTTCAATACCTGGAGCAGGAGGACGGCCTTGCCGAACGCTTGAGTTTAGCCTCCTTGGCTGGCTTACAGGCAGAGAAATTATTTGGACAGTATCGCAATGCCTGGGAGAAAGTACGGGAAAAAGCACCCTATAGGGACGCGAAGTATTATGAGGAGCGCATGCAGCTGGCAGATTATACAGACCAACTTAAAGGCATCAGTTGGAAGCGGGAGTATGGCTTGAGCTTACAACAAAAGGCAGATAATCTTGATCGTTACTACCTCATTCAAAAGCTGCAAGCCTATTGTGAGATGCTCAATCGCAATAACCTGCAACAGCAGCATTATGAGACTCACTTAATTGAGGATATTCAGGCGCTCTTAGGAAACAATCCCCAGTTTATGGAGGTCCCAGCGATTCGGCTTTGGTATCTAGTCTTACAGACCTTGCTCAAATCTGAGGATCGAGCTTCATTTTTAGCCTTGAGAGCCGCTCTGAGGGAAGATGGGCATTATTTCCGCTCCGCGGAACGCCGGGCCATGTACAAATACGCCCTAAACTTTTGCATCAGACGTATCAATGCGGGGCAGAATCAGTACCTACAAGATTCTTTTACGATCTATCAAGAGATGTTAGCGGCCCAACTACTGCATGTACAAGGAAAACTCTCTCATACCGATTATAAAAACATAGCCACCTCAGGCATACGATTACAAGCCTTCGACTGGGTCGAAAACTTTATCCATCAATACAAATCCGAAGTAGGAGGCGGA